>JBAWAM010000239.1:0-2188 GCA_049589315.1 Myxococcaceae bacterium | reverse complement strand
GGACTGAAGCTCCAGTCCCGATGCATGCGCGCGGCTCGCGACTTCTCGCGCCTGCTCCAGCTCGGCGCGCAGCCCGTGACCTTCGTCGCGGAGCAAGTCCAGCTCCGAGCGCACGGCGAGCTCCGCTTCGCGGACGCGATCCCTCTCCGCTCGGGCAGCGGCCTCGGTTTCACGCAAAGTGCCGAGCTCGGACTGCAGTGCACCCTGCGCGAGCTCGTGCTCAGCCCGAAGCGCGGATTCAGCCTCGACCCGTGACGCCAGCTCGGACCGGAGCGAAGCGAGCGCTCGCGCGTGCTCCGCCTGAAGCACTTCACCTGCTTCCTGAAGCGCCTGGAGTTCGGCGCGGACCAGACGCTCCGACTCGGCCGTGCGTTCATGCTCCGCACGGAGCGCCACCTCCGCATCACCCAGCGCCCGCAGCTCCGCACTGAGCGATTCGTGAGAGCTGTCGTACTCGGCCCGCAGTGCGGCCTCTGCCTCGCGGAGGGCCTGCAGTTCGGTTCGCAGCGCCTGCTCGGACGCGACCGACCGCTCGTGCTCCGCTTGGAACACCGCGTCGGACTCGCGGAGGGCCTCCAGCTCGGAACGGAGGACACGCTCCGACTCGAGCGTCTGCTCGTACTCCCCTCGGAGCGCCGCTTCTTCCTCGCGGATCCCCTGCAGCTCGGCACGCAGCGAGTCGTGGGTACCCGCGTACTCTGCCCGAAGCGCGGCATCCGCCTCGCGCAACGACTCGAGCTCGGTGCGAAGCGAGCGCTCCGATTCGAGCGTCGCCTCGTGCTCGGAACGCAGGACCGCCTCGGCTTCGCGCACCCTATCGATCTCGGAGCGAAGCGAGCGCTCCGACTCGAGCGTCCGCCCGTGCTCCTCTCGGAGCGCAGCTTCTGCCTCACGGAACCCCTGAAGCTCGGCGCGCACCGAGTCGTGGGTCTGGGCGTACTCCGCCCGAAGCGCGGCATCCGCCGCGCGCAACGACTCGAGCTCGGAGCGCAGCGTCCGCTCCGATTCGAGCATCGCCTCGTGCTCGGAACGCAGTGCCGCATCTGCTTCGCGCACCGCCTCGACTTCGGAGCGAAGCGAGCGCTCCGACTCGAGCGTCCGCTCGTACTCGTCTCGGAGCGCAGCTTCGGCCTCGCGGAGGGCCTGTAGCTCGGCGCGAAGCGACTCATGCGTCCGCCCGTGCTCTGCCCGAAGGGCCGCTTCTGCTTCGCGCAAAGACTCCAGCTCGGCGCTCAACGCCTGCTCGGACGCGACGGTCCGCTCGTGCTCCGCCTGGAGCGCAGAGTCGGACTCGCGCAGCGCTTCCAGTTCGGTGCGCAGCGCCTGCTCGGACGCGACGGTCCGCTCGTACTCCGCCTGAAGCGCGGTGTCGGACTCGCGCAGCACTTCCAGTTCGGCGCGGAGTGCGCGCTCTGATGCGATGGTCCGCTCACGGTCGTCACGAACCGCCGCGGCCTCCTCTCGCAGCTCATCCAGCTCGGCACGGAGGGTGCGCTCCGACTCGACCGTCCTCGCGAGCTCCACGCGCAGCGCGTTCTCGACCTCGCGCGCCGCGTCCAACTCCGCCCGAAGGGCCCGCTCAGATTCGCGCGTTCCCTCGTGTTCCGCGCTCGCTGTGCGCTCCGCCTCCTGGGCGGATGCCAGCTCTGCGCGAAGCCTGCTCTCGGTCTCCCCGCCCGCGTCGATGAGCTGGCGCAGCTCCACCTCGGAGGCCCGAAGTTGCTCGACCGTCTGGGCCAATGCGGCACCTGACGACGTCAGTCGTTCGACCTCGGCGCGCAACGCCTCGGCCTCTGCGCGGCTGGACTCGAGCGCAGCTTCCAGGGAGCCCCGGACCCTCGTCGATTCCGCGCGACCCTGATCGAGCCGTTGCTCCTGGGCTTCCCGCTCCTGCCGAAGCGCGTCCAGCTCCAGGCGCAGCGCCTCCAGGGCGCGTCCGGCCTCACCCAGCTCGTCGGCCAGTTGAGCGCGCAGTCCACGTGTCTCGGCGAGCTCCGCCTCGAGCGACGCGACGCGTTCGGTCAGGGCGGCTGCACCGCCCTCCTGGGTCGAGAGCTTCTCCTCGAGGGAAGCCGCCAATGCGCGCTGCTCGTCGGCCAGCCGCGACGCGGCGCTGCGCTCCGCTTCGAGCCGTCCCAGCTCCGCCCGGGCCCCAGCGAGCTCCGTCTCCAGCGCCAGTCTCTCGGCC
>JBAWAM010000238.1:0-12075 GCA_049589315.1 Myxococcaceae bacterium | reverse complement strand
GGCCATCAGGGCGGTGCGTGCGCTGCTGTCGGCCAACGCCGCCGCCTCGAGCGGCTCGGCGTGCTGCCTCGCTCCGGGCTCGGGCCGCCCAGGGCGCGAGCGAGGTCCGAGGACGGTGTCGACCCTGGCAATCGCGACCACCAAAGTGCTCCCGAGCCTGATCGCTCGCGAGTGCTACCGCGCCCGGTGGGGAGAGTGCATCAATACACGAACCGGCCAGTCAGCGCGCCGCCGAGATACTGATCCGTCGCGCCGGTGGCGACATAGGTCGCGCCCGCCTCGGGCTCGAAGGACAGGCCGAAGCGCGTGTAGTTCAGGCTCAGCCGCACCTCCACGTTCTCCACGACCTGATAGCCCGCACCGAGCGTTCCCTCGAAGCCGCTCCCGCTGCTCTTCGGGAAGAACGGCGCGGCACCGATCTCACCCAGGCCCAGCGCCTGGAGGTAGCTCGCCTTCGCGAAGACGCGCATGGCCTCGATGGGCAGCTCGGCCTCGACGCCGAACCGCAGCGCGTCGTAGGTGAGCCCCGGCATGCCGGCGAGCGTGCTCCCGTCGTCGGCGGCGCCCACCGAGAACGTCGCGTTCCGATAGCCGACCTGCGGGGAGATCATCAGCGCGGAGCCTTCCACCGGGCGAAGGTCGAGCCTGGCGCCCAGATCGAGTCGGGTCACGGCGGTCGGGTGCGGCTTCTCGTTCTCGTCGATCGACCTCAAGCCCACCGCGAAGGCATAGCCGCCCTCGATGCCCAGTCCTGCCCCGATGCCTTCGAGCGACCGCGAGAGCGGGTACACCGCGGCCTGGATCCTCGGCGCGACGAGCGCGGGCTGGGTGACGTAGGCGCGGAGGTTGGCAACGGCGAGCCCGCTGTAATCGAAGCTGCGGTGGGTGAAGTCCGCGCCGGCCTCGACCCAGAACAGGGGGAGCTGAGGTCCCCGCCGGCGGAGGGCCACCGGGGCCTCCTCGTCCCGGCGCTCCTCACGCTCAATCGAGGCGACCTCCTGCTCCTGCTCTTGCTCGGACGCCTCGGGGAGCAGCGTCGGCGGGGTCTCCTCACGTTCGGTCGCGAGCGGCTCCTCCTCTTCGGGCTCGGACTGTTGCTGCGTCGCCCCCGCGACCTCGAGCACCTTCGCCGCCGCCCGGTCCAGCTCCGAGCGCGAGAGCTTTCCGTTCCGCGCCAGCCGAAAGGTGTCCTTCGAGCGCTGCTCGCCGTTCGCGTCCCACGCGATGACCGTGAGGGTGCGCTTGCTGGCGGGACCCGACACCTGTCCGGTGAGGATCAACTCCACCCCGGCGCGCTTCGCTTTCTTGAAGTCCGGCTTGTTGCCACGCGAGGCCTTCGAGGCGGGGACGCATTCGAGCTCGCCACAAACTGCCCGGGTCAATTGGGACCGGGCCACAGTCGCCTTCGGTCCGGTGAACGGCAACACCGCGACCTTCGTCGTCGCAGCCTGGGCCGCGGACGAAAGCAGAATCGCGACCAGCGCGTGAGCGAACCACGTCTTCATCGATGTCCTCCAGGGGCCGGAGCCTAGTCGACCCTCGGGAACTGGACGAGTTATAGGGCTCGCTTCGGCGGGATGATGTCGTTCGCGAGGAGCAGACCCGTCACCAGCGCCACCGCCATCAGAACCATGGTGAACGCGGTCTGGACCCCCGAGACCACGTCGTTGGCCATCAGCGACGAGATGCCCCGGAACCCGACGCTCCCCGGCACCAGCAACATGATGGCGGGGAAGAGCGGAACCACCGCAGGGCGGTTCAAAACGCGGGCGAAGAGGTTGCTCCCGGCGGCGGCGGCAAAGGCGCCCAGGAACACGCCCAGCTCGGGTCCCAGCAGCATGTTGCCGAGGCGCGCGCCGACGAAGCCGAGGACGGTGGCCAGGAACACCCAGGCGAAGTCCCTGCGCTTCACTCCGAACAACATGGCGAAGGTGCTGGCGGCGACGGTTACCGCGACCGCCTGAAGCCAGGTCGGTACGGGCGTGAGCTCCACCGTTGGCGGGATCCCCACCGTGAGTTGGACCACCTTCGTCCCCAGCGCCACCCCGAAGGCCAGGGTGAGGAAGGTCATGAAGGCAGAGGTCGCCCGGGCGGAGCCGGACGCGAGGTGCCGGTTGGCGAGCTCGGCGATCGCCACCGTGAGGGTATACCCGGGGAGCAGGGCGATCAGTCCGGCCAGCACGGCGACGTGGACCGCGACCGGGTGCACCAGCGCGCCGACGAGCATGGAGATCACCGCGGCGAAGAACGCCACGACCGGCTCGAACGCGCGCCAGGGCTTGCCCGACCGGCTCGTCGCCCAGGAGAGCAGTCCGGTCACGACCCCGATCACCCCGGCCGTGAGCAGCTCGGGCAGGCCGCCGCCGAAGATCAGGGACCCCGCCGCGGAGTTCAGCGCGAAGCAGGGCACCAGCTGCAGCGGACCAAAGGACGGCGGGCGGGTCTCGATGCGCTCGAGCTCGAGGGACGCTTGCCGCGGGGTCATCTCCCCGTGGGAGACGGCGGTCGCCACCGCGTCGAAGTCAGACAGCTTCCCGAGGTCGATGCCGCCGTACCCGACCCGCAACAGGTGGACGTCGTTGGTCTGCCCTCTCTGCTCGAACGAGGCGAACAGCGCGGTGGGCGTGGAGAAGAAGTGGCCGGTCGCGTCCAACCGCCGGCACAGCGCGTTGAGCGCCTCTTCGAGTCGATGTGACGGCGTACCCTGCTCATGCAACCCGCGGCCGAGTCGCATGAGAAAGGCGTGAAGCTCCTGATTCGCGGACATGGGATTCCGCGGCGGGCTCTACTTCGAATGCGGGACCGGCGCCACCGTCGGATCCGCGTGCTCATCGACGAGCGCAGGGTTGGCCGGCTGCCCGCCACCCTCGGCCGTGCCGTCGGGGGACAGCAGGTCGTCGGCTTCGGCGCTGGCCTGGATGATCTCAGGCTTGTCTGCCGGGCAAGCGGGCGCAGAGACCAGCACGCGCGCCTGCGGATCGCCGTAGCCCTGGATGCGGGCGCGAACCGAGGGGTTGTTCCACCCGTTGTGCACGCGCTTCGCCAGCTTGAAGTGCAGGTGCGAGCCACACGACCAGCCGGTGTTGCCCGAATAGCCCAGCAGCTCGCCCGCCTTCACCTTCTGGCCGGGCTCGACCACCACCGAGGTGAAGTGGAGGTACTGGGTCTCATGGCCGTCGCCGTGGTCGACCACGACGTAGTTCGCGTCGCGCGCGTACTTCGGATCGCAGCCGCCCTTCTTGCTGTCGCCGCGGGCCATCCGGACCACGCCGTCGTTCGACGCGACGATCGGGACCCCTTCGGGCATCCGGAAGTCCCACGCCCACGTGTCGTTGTGCAGGTGGGTGCCGGTGTCATGCGCCTGGGAGATCTCGAACTTCGTTCCGCAGGCGAAGGGGATGCCCACGACGGGGAGCTGCTCGAGCTCCGACTGGGCGGACTGGGACGTGAAGAGGGTGCCGACGGTTGCCAGGATCGTGAGTAGTGACAAAGCGGCGTGAGGAACGTTCCTACCCTTCCGCTATTTCCCCGGCGGTGAGCCCGTCCCACTCTCCCGGCTGCTCCCCGATCAGCCGTTCAATCCGTTGTCACGGTCGGATTGTGAGCGTGTGTGAGGGAGGGCTGCCCCATTCCGTCGGAGCCTTGACACAATGCGGCAAAGAGTGAGGCCGAAGGGTTGTGGGCGGGGCTGAGGGTGCGTCTATTGCGCTCCGAATACGCCTCAGACCGGGGGAATCGCCAGTGACCGGAACGAATAATTCTGAGGTCCGACTCGCCTTGCTCACCGCGCACGCGCTCATTCGTGAGAGCCTTGCACGGGTGCTGACGGCCGCCGGGCTGCAGGTTGTCGGCCAGAGCGGGGACACGTCGGAGTTCCTGCACATCATCGACCAGACGCGGCCGCCGGCAGCAGTGATTGATTCGGGGGGCTGGTTGGAGGAGTCCCTGGCCATGGTGGAGCGGCTGAAGCAGCTCCACCCCGACGTCTCAACCCTGGTCCTCGCGGACGACATCGGACCGGGCGTGGTCGACCGCTGCTTCCAGGCGGGCGCCAAGGGCTGCCTGGACAAGCGCTACACGGGATGCGACGCGCTGATCGACGCGGTCGGCTCGGTCGCCCGGGGCGCCAACATCTTCCCCGCCCAATCCTTCGAGTCGCTGCTTCAGAAGCGGCAGGAGCCGGACTCCCGGGTTCGCGTGCTGGGTCAGCTCTCGGTTCGGGAGCGCGAGGTCCTGGCCTACATCTCGGCCGGCGCGGACAACCTCAAGATCGCCTCGCACCTCGGGATCTCCGAGCGCACGGTGAAGGCCCACGTCTCCAGCCTCTACCGCAAGCTGAACCAGGAGAACCGGACGCAGATCGCGCTGCTCGCGCGCGAGCTCGGCGTCCGCCCGCCGCTGAACGTGTGAGGCGGAAGGGCAGTCCGTCGCGAGCCGGCCCACCAGAGCAGCGCGTGGGTATCGTGGAGGTAATTCACTCCTCCCAGGGCTCGAGCTCGTCATCGGGGAGCGGCTCGAAGAACGTCTTGCTCACGTTCAGGAAACCGGGCTGCCGCAGAGCGGGAGGCTCGAGAGGACACAGCCTCGCGTATGGCTTGCCCCCCTTCGCGATGACGACCTCCTCACCCGCGTGTGCACGCTCCAGGAGCTTCGACAGCTGAGTCTTCGCCTCGTGCACGTTGACGACCCTCTTCATGGCATCAAGTTGGTCCTCCGAGTGGACTAAGCCAACCTGGACCTGAACATCAGGCGCCGGGACCGAACTGGTTCCAATGCTGCTCGTCCACGTATGCGACGTGTTCGAGCTCGAGCCGCGTGCCGCCGCCCACCTCGCCTCCAAACTCCCAGGTGACCGCAAGGTGGCGCGGCGGGCGCGGATCACCCAGGCGGGCCGGCCATCGCGTTCGCGGTTCTCGACCTCACGTCGATCGTCATCGCGCCCTCCCGAAGGCCAGTGTCTTCGAACGGGTTCGGTTTGCCAGTGTCTGCGCTGCGGGTAGTCTGCGCCCCCACACGGAGGACACCGATGTACCCGGCCGCTGGACCCATTCGGCTCACCGCTTCGCACCTGCTCTTGATCGCCCCTTGCGTCCTGGCGCTCATCGGCTGCGGCGCTGACGGCACCGCCACCCTCGAGGAAACGAACGCCGCCCGGGTGGTCTGCACCGTCGCACGGGTCACCGATCTGGGCACCCAGTGCAATTTCTCCTTTCAGGAGTGCGATGATCAGCGCCTGCACGAGCTTCTGTGTCTCGAAAACGTGGGCGGCCTGGGTGCCTATGACGAGCGGCTCACGTGTGCTTGCGCCGAGAATCGGGCGACCTACGGCACAACGACGCTCGAGGGGTACAACTGCACGAACGCGGTGAACGCCACGGCCACGCTCGAGTCTGCCTTCCGCGCTTGCGGGCGCAACATCGACGTTCCGTCACAGCCGGCCCCATGATGAGGTCAGATCTCTTCTGAACGGCCCGGAAGCTCGATCCGGAGCTTCGGACCCGCGATCGGAATGAACCTGGCCTGCAGCACCTGAGAACGGACTCCGCCTTCCGCATCCGGCAGCGCGACGTGAAGCTTGTCCCCACGGAGGACGTACAACTCCACAGCGCGAGTATCCGGATCAATGAGAAAGACCTCCTTCGTTCCCAGCGACTCGTAGAACGGGAGCTTCTCGCGGGATTCGTCGTCCGGACTGAGGAGCTCGATCACCACCTCCGGAGCGTCCTCCACGCCTCTGGAGGTGCGCACTTCAGGTCGGGAGATCACCAGGTCCGGGACCCGGTAGTCGGTCAGGCCCGCGCCGGGCCGGAACACCCCGGTCTCATAGGAGGCCACCAGTCCGAGCTGCATGGCTCGCGGTTCGAGTACGACGATCAGCCTGGTCCCGAAGACCTGGTGCGGGCCCGATGGAGGCGGAACCATGTGCAGAACCCCCTCCCATACCTCGTCCCACCGATCCACTCCGAGGCGCCGGCGTTCCGCGAGGAAGCTCTCAGGCGGGTTGATCAGGACGGCGCGCATGCAATCAATGTAGGCGCGGTGCTCGCCCCACTCAATTGAGCAAGCGAACAAGCGTGGGCCATTCCCGCGCCGGGCCGGAACAGCGACGGCTGCCCCGGTGCACGTGTCGCGCGGTTCACGCCGAGGCGCGTTCCTCGACGACCACCTCGGGGTGCCCCGCGGCCAGGCTGAGCCCCACGGTGATGGACCAGTTCCAGTACGCGATGCCCAACTCGTGCGACACCCGCTGGACACCCGGGATGCGCCAGAGGATCCGGCTGGTGGGGCGCAGGAGGGTGCGCACGGCCGGCGTGACGTGTCGCCACGAAGTCCGGGGAAACCCGAGGTTCTGCGCATGGTCATCGCCGATCAGCGCTGCGGAGAGGGCATACCAGGGCGCGCTGCCCAATCCGGCGCGCGGCAGCCCATTGGAGGCCGCGCCGTAGAGGTTCTCGATCAGCGCCCTCGCCAGACGCCGGGAGTCGTCGTCCGGCAATCCCTCGGTGAGTTCGTTCAGCGCCCAGAGGTCACGGCCTTCCTTCACCGATGAGCAGAGCAGCTCCTCCTTCACCCCCATCACCCAGCCGATGTAGCGCCAGAGGTGGACCAGGTCCTCTTCGTCGCGCTGGGACAGGGGCGACCCGAGCCGACGGAGCCCCTCGGCGAGGTAGAGCGAGAACAGCAGCAGCGTCCCGGCCATGTCCGGTTGGCTGATGGGAACGCCGTGAAGCTCGGTGCGCCATCGTCCACCGGCCAGCAATCTCGCGCGGGTTTGCGCGTGCAGCAGCCGGACCCGGACGGTGGAGACGAAGCCGGGCGCGCCGGGCTGCATCGCGCCGGACGAACAGACCTGCTGCAGATACCGCCCCGTCTGGTAGGTGCGCCGCACCGTGTCCCGTTCGAGTTGCCCGGTGGCGACCAGCGGCTTGTTGCCGGACGGGGAACAGAACGAGCGCACCAGGGAGCCCAGCGCGAGCACGTGCCCGGAGAGCGGCCCTCTCCCGAGCAGCGCGCGTCCGCCCCGCTCGGCGCGTTCGAAGTCGACCCAGAACGGCACGTGCGAGAGCTGTTCGGAGAGTGCGCGGAACGCCTGCGGCACGTCTCGCGGCGGCTCCAGATGGATGCGGGAGAGCAGCATCTCCCGCTCGGAGGGGTGCATCTTCCGAAGCGCGTCCCAGGCTTCATCGGCCAGCGGATCTCCTTCGAGAAACAGGGTGCCCAGGCGGTCGACGCGGTCACCGAAGCGGCGACGGGCTTCGGGTGAAGGCAGGTGGCGAGCAGGAATCATGTGGTCCCCCGGATGCGGACGGGCATTCCGCCCGAAGCGCGCCCACGGGTTCAAACCCCTGTGACCCCAAAGTGTCGTCGGCCCGGAAAAGGACGGGCCCATCCGTTCTTCAGTCGGAGCATCGAGACCCGGGACTCGCCAGGGAGGTGAGGGCCTCGAACACACACGCATTCACCCGCGGCGGGTCCTCGAGGAGGCCCATGTGGGTTCCGTCGAGCTCCCAGGTACGGCACTGCGGCACGTTCTCGAGCAGCAGCCGCACGCCAGCCTCGGTTGCGTCACGCTCTCCGCGAAAGCGGGCCAGACTCACCGGTACCTGCTTCCGTCCGAGTCGGGCCAGCTTCTCGGTGAGCACCTCGGCGCTCCACGCGTTCGAGATCTGGCTCAGCACGGCCCGGGCGAACACGGGGCTCTCCGTCACCGAGCGGATCGCGAAGTCGTAGACGTTGCGAACCGGATCCGGCGAATCGTCGGGCAGGTGCTGGCGGTGCCCCTCCATCCGACGGGCCATGCGTCGGCGCAGGGGGCCCGAGAAGATTGCGGAGAGCCAGGGAGCGCGGCCCAGCGCGCGGGCCGTGAAGTTCATCGTGCGCGGATCGAGTCCGCTGGGGGCGAGCCAGAGCAGCGCGCGCACCCGCTCCGGCGCCACGTCCGCCACCTCGGCGAGGAGCACGTCCGAGTTCGAAAGCGACACGAGCGTGGTGGGTCCCTGGAACCCGACGGCGTTCAACGTCTCCAGAAGGTGCTCGCAGAGCGCGGCGGGCGTGAGCGGAGAGAAGTCGTATCCCGACAGCCCTCGGCCCGGGAGATCGTACCGGCACACCCGAAAGCCCTGGGCAGCGAGCTGATCCACCAGCGGGGACCAGACCTCCATCGGGTAGCTCAGGCCATGGACCAGGAGCACCTGCGGGCCGCTCTCAGGCCCCGCCACCTGGTAGCGCGTGCGACCGCGGGCGAGCTGCACGAACCGTGACCCGGGAGGCACCACCGACTCGCCGGGCTCCCACTGCCTCATCGCCACTCAGTGCGCCCGACCGAGCCCTTCGGCACAGGGAATCGCCGCAGGATCGATCTGCAGGCACGATTGGAAGGCGTCGGCGGCTTCGGAGGTGCGTCCTGAACGCTCCAGCGACGCACCGAGGTTGCCGTGATACCGCGCGACACCTGGCACCAACCGGGTCGCCTGGGTGAACCGCGCGATCGCCTCGTCCAGCTGTCCCTGCTCCATCGCGATCGTGCCGAGGAAGTCATGCCCGTCGGCAATCTCCGGCGAAACCGCCAGCAGCGCCAGCAACGCCTCGCGCGCCTCCGCGAGCTCGCCACAGCGATAACGCGCTACTCCGAGGTTGTAGCGGGCCTGAAGGTCATGCGGATTCACCTTAAGTGCACGCGCGAACCGGGACTGCGCGTCTTCGCAATCGTTCGCGTCGAGCTCGAGCACACCGAGGTTGTTGTACGCCTGCGCGTGCTCCTGGTCGTAACGGATCGCCTTGATGAAGTGCTCGCGGGCCTCGTCGTGTTCGCCGCGCGTGTAGTGAACAAGGCCGAGGTCGTTCCAGCAGTTCGCGCTTTGTGGAGCGAACTCCAGGCAGAGCCTGCACTCGGTGGTTGCCTCCTCCAGCGCGCCCGCTTCGAGCGCAACGGCGCAGCGACCCTCGTGAAGCTCGTGCACCCTGCTGATCGGCTGCGCCGGCGTCCGGCACGCAGAGAAGGAAAGCGCCATTCCCAGCGCCAGGCTTCTCAGTCCTGCACGTTCCTTTGGCGTCATGCAGGAAGTGTCGGGGCAAAGCTGGCCGATGTTGCGGACCGGGCGCACATCGTGGCCCGGATGATCTCCTCCGGCGCATGGCGCCGATCGGGACGCAGGCCTCTGCTCTGCCCACCGACTCGGCTGAAGGTGTCGGCATCGACTCATCTCGTCGGCTTATCGATCGTTTGAATCAGCCTGCTGAGCACACGCACAACGCGTACTCGTCAAGTTGACGCAGGGTTGGTGATCGTGGTCTTGGTACCGTGCGTGTTGCACTGCAACATGGGCCGGGCTTCGTTGTTCAAGGGGGGAGTCATGCTCGCAGGTTTCAAGTTGAATCACGCTGTCGTGGGTCTGGCCGCGGCGTTCGCGTTGCTGGGTTTCGCAGGTACTTCTGAGGGAGCGGAGCTCGAGAACCCGAACGCCATCGAAGGGATCGCAGGGAGCTACGTCCGCTACGCCTGGCTCGCTCCGCAGGGGGAGATCGTGTCGCTCTCCGTCGCCGGCGCGATGGAAGGACCGGAGTTCAAGGGAACCTACGTCCGCAGGGTCAAGCGCACCTGCCGGACCTACGGATGCGACATCGAGACGGGCAGGTACTTCGCGGTCGGCGGAAATCCCGCGAACGGCTGGGCCTTCATCGTCTTCTTCGGCGAGGGCGAGGAGGTGCGGGACATCTACGTCATCAAGGCCCTGAACCTGAACGTCTTCGGCAACGTCCAGTCAATGACGATTGCACTGTGGGACGCAGAGAAAGGCGCGATCGGCAACGACTTCGTGCTGTCGCGACTCGGGTTCTGATCCACGCGTTGTGACACGAAACTCCCACGGGCTGCACGAGGTTCGGCCCGTGGGAGGGCGGTCACCCAGATGCCTGCTCTGCGGTTCCGCGTTCATGGCGATCTCTGGCCGCGGGCGAACCGCGGCATCAGGACGTGGTTCTCCAGATGGACGTGCTGGAAGATGTCCGCCTCCACCGCGACGAGCTCTCGGTAGAGCGTCGTGTAGCTGGTGCAGGCCTCCTCGGGGATCACGAACTCGTGGGCAGCGTTGCGGAGCGCCTCCAGCACCTTCGCCACCTCGAGGTGGTCGGCGTGCATGGTCGAGAGTTCGGAGGCGATGACCTCCTCCCGTCCCTGTCCTTCGTTCCGCAGCGCAGGGAAGAGCACCTGCTCCTCCCGGTCCAGGTGCGGCAGCATCAGCTCTGAGAGCTCCTCCACCAGATCCCGCACCTCCAGAAGATTCGGGTGGTGCGCCCCGTGCACCCGCGCGACCTTCCTCGCCAACGGCACCAGGAAGGGAAGCGCGTCCCGTAGGTACTGGTGGTGCTTGCGGATGATGTGGCTCACCAGCACGTCGGTGGGCACGTCGCGCGGGTCGATTCCCGCCGGCTCACGTCGTTCCACGATCGCCTGCTCCAGCTCCGCGAGGATTGCCCGCGGGTCGGCGCCCCTCTGCCGACACGCCTCCTCGAGGGCGAGCCCGCCCTTGCAGCAGTAGTCGATGCGATGGCGCTGGAACACGCCTGCGGTCTCCGAATGGTCGAGCACGATCTGCGCGACCGGGGTCTGCTCGTTCAATCCAGTCATTGAAAAACCTCCGGGTCGTTCCCAATGCAGCCGCGGTGCCAGCCGTCTCTCAGGGGAAGGGGTGGTGGCATCCTCTGCGTTGTGTTCCATTATGGAACCCATGGAACACAGACTGGAACAGGGCGTGTGCCGGCACTGCGGACTTCTCCCCGCGACCTCGCCCTCGAAGCGCGGGTCCTCTGCCGTGGTCTGTGAGAGCGCTCCGATGCGCGAGCTCTTCCTTCGGGCTGCACGCTTCGCCCGGAACGACGCGCCCGTGGTGATCGTCGGCGAGAGCGGGACGGGCAAGGAGGTGGTCGCCCGGACGCTGCACGCCAACAGCCCTCGTGCGGAGAAGCCCTTCGTGGCGGTGAACGTGGCCGCCCTACCCGACGAGCTGCTGGAGTCGGAGCTCTTCGGCCATGCACGAGGTGCGTTCACCGGCGCCCACCAGGCGAAGGAGGGCCTGTTCGAAGCGGCCGACGGCGGCACCCTGTTCCTCGACGAGATCGGCGAACTGCCGCTCGGGCTCCAGGCCAAGCTGTTACGCGCGCTGCAGGAGGGAGAGATCCGCCGCGTCGGCGACACCCGTCCAAAGCAGGTGGATGCCCGGATCGTCTGCGCGACCCACCGGGACCTCACCGAGCTCGTCCGGCAGGGGGCGTTCCGCGAGGACCTCTTCTATCGACTGAAGGTTCTCTCGCTGCGCGTCCCTCCCCTGCGCGACCGCCGCGAGGACATCCTGCCCCTGGCCCGCCGGTTCCTGGCCGACGAACGCACCCGGGCCCGGAAGTTCTCGCCCGAAGCGGAGCGAATCCTTCAGCGCTACGCCTGGCCCGGGAACGTCCGCGAGCTGCAGAACGCGGTCAGATACGCGGCCGCGCTCGCCGCCGAGGCGGTGATCGGCCCGGACCTGCTCCCCGATGAGCTTCTCCAGCCGCCTCGCCCCGCGCCCGAGCCGGGATCCGAGGAGCACGTTGTGCAGCGCACGCTCGCAGAGGTCGAGCGCGCGCACGTGATGGCCGTGGTCAAGTCCTGCAACGGCGCGATGAGCGAAGCGGCCCGCATCCTCGGCATTGGCCGGAACACGCTCTGGAGGAAGCTGCAGCAGTACGGCTGAGCGCTACGGGTGCAGAACGATCGCCTGTGCCTTCTCGACGGTGAGCGGCTCCGTCAACTCGACCCCGTTCGCATGGAGGTCGAAGGCGAGGACCGCCAGGTACTGGTTCGCGGTGAGCGAATTGCCTTCCTTGGGAGGCATGTTCTCCACGACCCAGCTCCCGACGTCCCACGCGGTGCGGAACGCCACCGTGCGGTACTTCGCAGTGGCAGGAGGCTCGAGCGGAAGCGCACTCGCGCCAACGACCGGCGGCGCCTTCTTGCCTTCGCCCGAGGCGCCGTGGCATCGGGCGCAGTTCTCGCCGTACAGCTCCCCGCCGAGCGCGACCTGCTCGGCCGCAGTCGCCGGG
>JBAWAM010000237.1:0-8505 GCA_049589315.1 Myxococcaceae bacterium | reverse complement strand
TTGCTGGGCGTGCTCGCCGTCTTCGGACTCTCCCTCTGGGTGACGTCGAAGCTCACCATCAACAGCAACCAGCTCGAGCTCATCAGCCAGGACCTCCCGGAGGTGAAGGAGGTCAAGCGCGTCACCGAGATGATCGGCGGCGCCGGGCACCTGATCCTCGGCGTTCGCCACGAGGACGAGAAGCTGCTGAAGGCGGTCGCGGACGACATCGCGACGATGCTCAAGGAGGACACGGAGAACGTCCGGACCGTGAGCTACCGCCTGCCGGTCGAGTTCGCGCAGGAGAAGATGCCGCTCTTCATCCGCACCGAGGACCTCATCGAGGGCAAGCGGCGGATCAACGAGTACCTGAAGGACCAGAAGAAGCGCGCGAGCCCGTTCTACATCGAGATCCGCAAGACCGAGCCGGTGAAGCTGGAGCTCGATGACCTGATCGCGAAGTACGGGAGCATCGGCAAGCGGAGCATCCTCGACGAGTACAACATCTCGAACGACAAGGAGATGCTCCTCATCCTCGTCAAGCCGATGTGGGATGGGAGCCTGATCGACAAGACCGCGGTGTTCCTCGAGCAGCTCAACGCGAAGTTTGCCGAGTACTCGAAGAACAACAAGCACGGCGTCACCCTGGTCGAGCCGGATCCGACCAGGGGCGAGAAGTACGACGCCGTCGGCCAGGGGAAGACCGTCACCTACGGCTTCACCGGTGGCTACAAGACTTCCGTCGACGACAGCTATGCCATCCAGCGCAGCCTGCCGAAGGTGACCACGATCGCATTGGTGTCCGTGTTCGTGATCATCGTGGTGTTCTTCCGGAAGATCGCGCCGGCGATCATGGTGAAGCTCGGCATCGTGTTCGGCACGGTGATGATGTACGCCTTCGCTTACGCGACGGTCGGCCAGGTCAACATGATCACCTCGATGCTGGGCGCGATCATGCTGGGGCTCGGCATCGACTTCGGCATCCACTTCATCTACCGGACCCGCCTCGAACTCGGACAGGGCAAGCCGTACGACCTGGCGATCCGGGACGCGATGGTGAATGCGGGCCGCCCGGCGTTCGTCTCCGCGATCGTGGTTGGCGGCTGCTTCTTCGTCCTGATGGTGTCCCAGTTCCGCGGCTTCAGTCAGTTCGGCTGGCTGTCGGGCTGGGGGACGATCATGACCGGCTTCGTCGCCTTCCTCTGGACCCCGGCGCTGCTCATCCTCATCGGCCAGAAGAAGCCGGCGTGGGTGGAGAAGCTCGTCGGCCGGATGGAGCTGACGACGAAGACCTCCACGGGCGCAGAGCCGCGGGTCCCGAATCCGAAGCTGACTCTCGCGATCTGCCTCGTGGTGGTCGCCGCCATCGTCTCGTTCGCGATCCCGTGGTCCGGTGAGGACCGGCCGAAGGACCCGACCCTGTGGGAACGGTTCAAGACGGGCATGTCGTTCAACTACAACACGCGCGCCCTGATGCCCGAGGACCACGCCTCGATCATCATGCAAGACGAGATCGCGCGGCGCTTCAACATCAGCTCGGATCCCACCGCCGTCTACACGAAGACGCTGGAGGAGGCGAAGGAGCTCTATGACGAGCTCACCGCCCCCGAGAACCGCGAGAAGTACGACGGCATCGACCAGGTCGTGTCGATCTACACGTTCGTGCCGCCGCCCGAGCTCGCCGAGCGGAACGCAAAGGTGCTCGCCGAGTGGAAGCAGGAGCTCGACGACATCTTCGGGGGAGAGTTCACGAAGGAGGCGCTCCCGCCCGACGTCCAGGACAAGTACGACGTCGCCATGAAGATGCTCTCGGCGAAGCCCTACGGCGTCGACGGCATCCCCGACGAGTACCGCATGACCTTCCGCGAGCTGCCCACGACGCCCGCGAAGACCGCCGATGGGCTCGACGCGCACGGGTACTTGACGTTCATCTACCCGGGCGTCGATCTGTGGGACGGCAAGCAGATGCTGAAGTTCGCCGACCAGACGAGCGTCATCACCACCGCATCGGGCAAGCAGTACCGGTCTGCGGGTCTGCCCATTCTGTATGCGGTGCTCGCGCGCATCGTGCTGAACGATGCCATCTGGATGGTGGTGTTCACCGGCCTGTGGATCCTCGCCCTGCACTGGCTGGATTTCCGGAAACCCGTGCTCGCGCTCGCGTCGGTGATTCCGCTGGTGGTCGGCCTGTTCATGACGCTCGGCGTGTACAACCTGCTCGGCGAGCAGCTGAACTTCATGAACATCATCGTGCTGCCGATCCTGCTCGGGTTCGGCGTGAGCCACGGTCTGTATCTGCTCCACCGGTTCCTCGAAGGAACGAGCCCGATGGTCGCGCTGAGATCGGTCGGCGCGGCGGTCGCCTCCTCCACCCTGACCACCGTCGCCGGCTTCGGGGCGATGCTCTGGGCGGATCACCACGGCCTGAGAACGGTCGGTCTGCTCGCGGTGATCGGCCTGGTGATGACCCTGCTCGTCTCGTTCACGGTGCTCGCGGCGGTGCTGCAGATCCTCCACGACAAGCGGAAGGCCCGCGGAGAGCTGCCGACGACTGCCGGGGAGACCGCGCCTCAGCGGGACGTGAACGCGGCGTAAGCGCACGACTCCCACAACGGGAAGCCGGGCGTCACTCGCACACTGAGCGAGAACTGGGGGCGTGAGCTCGCGGGTCGGCTCCTCGTCGAATCGGAGTCCGGGGACCGGGACCGGGGCCGGTGTCCCGGCCCCAGACCGGCCGAGCACGGATGGATGGCCCCGCCTGGTGAGACTTCGCGCTGTAGCCTGAGCCGGCCAGGTCGAGAACGCGCGACGACACGAACGGGTGCGGCGCTGGCAGGTTGCGATTACACTGCAGGCAATGCGCTCGCAGTCGAAGCGCCGCGGCGCGGCAGCCGAGGCGGACACCCGAGAACTTCAAGAGGTGATTCGAGCGGCGGGACTCCGCAGCACGGCCCCTCGGCTGGCGGTCCTCCGTTTCCTCCAGCAGCGTGCCACGCCGGTTTCCCACCCCGAGTTGGTGGCGGCGCTCGGCGAGCAGGGCTTCGATCGGGCCACCCTCTACCGGAACCTCGTCGACCTCGCGCAGACAGGTCTGGTTTCGCGTCGGGATCTGGGCGATCACGTCTGGCGTTACGAGCTGAAGCGCGCTGGCGGCTCCCATCAGGGTGAGCACCCCCACTTCACCTGCACTGACTGCGGTACGGTCGAGTGCCTCACCGATGCGCAGGTGACCATCGCTGCGCCGAAAGGCCCGAAGTCCGTCACCCGCCGGCGCGTCGAGGTCCAGCTTCGCGGCGTCTGCGACGACTGCACGCCCACCGCCTGATCCCGCCACGCTGCGTGTTGACTCGGGCGACGTCGTTCCGTTGATTGTGCGCACGGTGGGCACGCGGCTCACGCGGACCGAACCGAGCACCTCCGGGAGGCTTCGCGATGATCCCTCCCGCACGCGACCGGCCGCATTCGAAGCAAACGACATGGCCGCCGCTGCGGGGGCGCTCGCTTCAGAGCTGCGCGACGGCATGACGACCGACGCAGCGGCCGAAACCGCTGCATCGGCGTATCCAGGGTCGTGATCGCCCGAATCAACTGCCCGCGGAATCGACCGGCGGCTTCAACTGGCCGCGCCGTTCGGGCAGATCGAGCGCGTCCAGGCGGTGACGGCGGCGCATGCGCGCCGCGTACATTGCCACATCCGTCTCGCACCGTCGGCGTGCCTGCCGACGACGCTGCTGCGCGTGGGTGGCCTCGTCGGTGCTGAGCTCACGCGGGGTCACGCCGACTTCTCCGCGGGACCCTCGAAGCGCTGCCGAGGTGACCGAAGTTGTGCGAGATGCGCCACGCCGATGACCACCGCTCCGAGCGGTACGACGACCTCTGCGGCTGACTCGCTCAACTGACCGACCGAGATCAGGGCGATGCCCGCCCCGAGCAGCAGCAATGGTTGAAGCCGCCGGTGGTACCTCCACCCGAGCGGGAATGCGAACGCCGCCACCAGCAACGAAGTCCCGATCAGGACGATCTCCACCGTGCTCTCGCCCAGGAACGAGGGCCCGGTCAGAGGCAGCGCTGCCATCGCCAGGGGCACCGCCGCGCAGTGGGCGGCGCATGCAAACGACACGGTCACGCCGGTGCGATCGAGCCATTTCATGAGGCAGTGACCCGCCGCGGGAGGACCTCGCCAAACAGCGAAGCGGGGGCACCCTCCGACTCGTTGCGCCGACGGAGGACCGCGTTCACCGCGCGGCTCAACTTTCCGCGCACTTTCGGCGGAAGCGGCTGATTGCTCAGCGCCGCCTGCACCTGCCTCATCGACACGCTGCGCCCCGACCGAGGCTTCTCCACCCCGGCATCGACATACGGCCTCTCCATCCCGGTGCGGCGCATGTCCGCACGCTCCCTGGCGAGGCTGCGGTCCCTGCCGTGTCGCGTCTCGATCGACGTCGACGCCCGGATGATCTGCTCTACGGAGATGCCCTTCTGGTTCAGGAATTCGGAGAACGCGCCCATGGAATGCCTCGGGGGAATTGGATGAAGAGGCGTCTACGCGAGCCATCCTGTTTTCGCAACTGTGTTGCAAATGGAATCCGATGGCGATAGCTACGGAGACCTCTCGTTCCCCGGTCCCCCCATGCTGGAAACTGCGCTCAGCCTCGGCCTCGCACTCGGGCTCCGCCACGCGTCGGACGTTGATCACGTATGCGCCATCGCCTCGCTGGTGAGGTCGGAGCAGGGTGTACGTGGCGCGCTCAAGACGGCGCTGCTGTGGAGCCTCGGCCATTCGGTCACCTTCTTCGCGGTCGGGGGGCTGCTCGTCGGAGGCGGCCTGACGGTGGCGGAAGCGTGGGAGCCCACCACCGAGTTGCTGGTGGCGGCCCTGCTGATCTGGCTCGGGGTCACTCAATGGAGGCATGCCGCGTGCCCGCCGCCTTCCGGGAGCCGACCACCGGGTCCACCGCGGGCGCGTGTCGTCATCGTGGGCGTGGTCCACGGGTTTGCCGGGTCGGCGGGGATCGCACTGCTTGCGCTCGCGACGTTCCAGGAACGCATCGCAGCGTTCATGTTCCTGCTCCTCTTCGGAGTGGGTGTTTCCGGCGGGATGGTGCTGCTGACGGCACTGCTGTCGATGCCGCTGGGCTTCGTGGTCCGGAACTCGGAACGCTGGCGGTTCCGCATCCTCAGGACAGCGAGCGCGCTCAGCATCGCGCTCGGTCTGTGGATGGGCGCCTCGGCTTCCGGACTTTGGACGTTGAGCTGAACAAGGGAGAAGGTTTCATGGCAACGAATGAGAACAAGGTCCCCGTCACCGTACTCACCGGGTTTCTGGGCTCGGGAAAGACGACACTCCTGAATCGGATTCTCACCGAGCAGCATGGGAAGCGGATCGCAGTCATCGAGAACGAGTTCGGGGAGATCGGCATCGACCAGGCGCTGGTCATCAACGCGGACGAAGAGATCTTCGAGATGAACAACGGGTGCATCTGCTGCACCGTCCGAGGCGACCTGATCCGCATCCTGGGCAGCCTGATGCGGCGCAAGGACAAGTTCGATCACATCCTGGTCGAGACGACGGGTTTGGCTGATCCGGGCCCGGTGGCGCAGACCTTCTTCGTGGACGACGACATCGGCTCGCAGCTACGACTCGATGGAATCGTCACCCTGGTGGATGCGAAGCACGTCGCGCTGCACATCGACGACAGCGAGGAGTGCCAGGAGCAGATCGCGTTCGCCGACGTCATCGTGATCAACAAGACCGACCTTGTGTCGCCGGAGGAGTTGGACCGTGTGGAGCGCCGCATCCGAAGCATGAACGCGATGGCGCGTACTCACCGGGCGGTTCGGGGCAACGTCCCGCTCGACGTCGTTCTGGATGTGGGCGGATTCGATCTCGGGCGTGCCCTGAAGGAGAAGCCGACCTTCCTCGAGCCGGAGTATCCGTTCGAATGGGGCGGGGTGTATCAACTCGAGCCGGGCGTGGTGGCGAAACTCCTGATCGACGATGGGCCGGATTCGACCATGGACGTCGCGCTCACCGCCGCGCCATCAGCGGACGAAGCGGGACTGAAGGCAGGCGCGGAGAGGGCGGCCCGTTTCTGGTCGCGGGCGCCGGAGCTGCGCACCTCGGGTGGCGACATCTCGGCCGGAGACGCCCACGTGCAGTTGGACCTTGCAAAGGAGACGGGTCGCAAGGAGTACCCCCTCTCGGTGTCCGAACCCGGTGGCTACGTTCTGCTGACCGAGCATCGCCCCGAGGAGTACAGCCTGCGGCTGGAAGATGCCGCCGGGAACGAGCTCCCGCGCCACGCGGAGATGTACTTCAGCGCGGGCCACTCGCATGACGAGACTGTCACGTCGGTGGGTATCCACCTGCAGGGTGAGGTCGACGCCGACAAGCTGAACGCATGGATGGGGCAACTCCTGCAAAAGCAGGGTGAAGACATCTTCCGGATGAAAGGCATTCTGGCGATCGCGGGGCAGAAGAACCGGTTCGTCTTCCAGGGCGTTCACATGCTCTTCGATGGGCAGCCGGACAAGCCGTGGGGAAAGAATCCTCGCGTCAACGATCTGGTGTTCATCGGCAGGAGGCTGGACCGCAACAAGCTCAACGAGGGGTTCCGGACATGTCTCAAGTAAAGAAAGGTGGCGGCGTTCGACTCCACCTCGCCAGTCTCTGGACCTTCGACGCACCGGACTTTCCCCGGGCGCTGGACTGGTCGCCCGACGGGGAGATCCTCGCGATGGGTGCGGCGGACGGCACCGTGCTCGTGCTCGAGGCTGCGACGGGTTCGATCCTCTCGAGGACCTCGTGCGATGCCGCGGTCACGAGCGTGGAATGGAGCCCTCGCGGCATGTTCTTCGCTGCATCCTCCGAGGATGCAGCATGCCGGGTATGGCACCGATCAGGGGAGCTCGTTGCGCGGTTGCCCGGAGCAGATGCGTGGATCGAGCACGTGCGATGGTCACCGGATGGCGAACGGGTGGCGATCGCAGCGGGCCGCACGGCGCGCGTGTTCACTGCCAGCGGCGAGCTCGTGCTGGAGACGGACCGGCACCCGAGCACCGTGAGCGGCATCACGTGGAGTCCGCGTGGAGACGCGCTGGCGACGATCAGCTACGGCGGCGTGCACCTGTGGTCGCTCCAGCACCGCAGGCCCCTGCGACACCTTCCGTGGAGCGGCTCGCTGATCTCACTCGCGTGGAGTCCCGACGGGGAAGTCATCGCGTGCGGAACCCAGGACTGCTCGGTGCAGTTCTGGAGGCTCTCCTCCGGTCGCGACGCAGAGATGTCGGGCTATCCAGCGAAGCCGCGCGAGCTCGCGTGGTCGACAGACTCGCGGCTGCTCGCGACGGGTGGCGAGGCGGCGATCTGCGTGTGGAGATTCGAAGGAGATGGCCCGGAAGGCGCGAGGCCCCTCCTCCTCAAGGGTCACAAAGAGCTGCTCACCGCGCTCGATTTCAGCCCGCGGGCCAACACCCTCGCTTCTGGAAGCAAGGACCAGGACGTGCGTCTGTGGCGACCGGATGTGACGCACAAGCCCTGCGGGCTTGCGCCCATGGGCGCCGAAGTGGCCCTTCTGAAGTTCGGAACGGGAGGCGAGTTGCTCGCCGGCGCAGGTGTGTCGGGGCAGGTGACCGTGTGGCGCGTGACCGAGAGTCCCCCCACGTGAGCACCACGGACGTCGGGTGCCATCCGTAGGTGAAGCCGCTCCATTCCGCGCTCTGCTCCTGCGCGCGCGATCAGCTCACCCTCGGCTCGAAGGCCCAGCGGTCGACCCGGCATCGAGCGTCGGGTTTCGGGCCTCCCCCTGTTGAGCGTTCGCCCTACACGCTGCCGGTGCGCTTGGAATCCGCGAGGGACAGCGCCGCCGGCGCAGGCTTCGCCTGCAACGCCCCCGCCGGATAGGCAGGACGCGCGTGGTAGATGCCCTCGAGCGTGTGCACGAACGACTGGGCGATCAGGTTGAGATCCCGCAGCGTCAGTTCGCACTCGTCGAGCTGGCCTTCGCTGAAGACCATGGTGATCATCTTTTGTACCAGCGCCTGCAGCCGGGGCGTGCTCTGGTCGGCCATGGACCGCGACGCGGCTTCGACCGCGTCAGCGATCATCACCAGCGCGGCCTCTGGCCTCCGTGACGACCCTACCCGGCACCCTTTAGTCCACTCTTCGAGATACGTTCCCTCCTCCCCTCCCTCCCGCTACCGACCCGCCGCAACTCACCTTCGAAGCCATCTTTGACGACGAACTGACGAAACCGGTCGAAGACGGTTCGCCCTGAAGCCGTCGCGAGCGAATGGCTGACCCGAGGTTGCCGAGCATCGCACCCTCGGGTTTCCATTCCAGGAGGTCATCCGGTGGGAGTCAGCGACCGCGGCCTCGTTTCTTCCCGCCAGATTCCGGCGGCGACCCCAGACACGCGACGAGCTCGCGCAGTCCTTTGGCGATCTCGGCGCCTGTGGGTGCCGACTCGGGATCGTTCAGCCACTGCATCATGAGTCCCGAGATGAGGGCCATCTGCACCGAGCCCA
>JBAWAM010000236.1:0-13735 GCA_049589315.1 Myxococcaceae bacterium | reverse complement strand
GGCCTGGCGAGTACCAGCGGGTCGAGCGCGATCGCGATGGCGAGCGCCGTGGACGACGCGAGCTCGGCGCAGTCGCTCCCGGGCGAAGACAGCTGCCGCTCACCGATCAGCGCGCCTTCCGGATCGAACAGCCGGATCTCCACCGTCCACTCCGAGGGGCGATCCACACGCGCGCGAAGGGTCCGGACGCCCTCCTCGTGGAACGGGTCGTATCCGAGCCGCTCTGCCACGCTGCGGCGCATGGCCAGCTCGTCCGGGCAGGAGGCCGCAGCCGGCGTGCGCTCGTAGTCGAGTCGGGTGCGTGTCACCGGCTCAGCGGCGGACGCGGCGCCCGCCAGCGACACGACCCACGCGATCAGGCCGAGGCGCATCATCGGCACACGTTCCCGACGCAGTTGGTGAAGCCGGTGCAGAAGTCGCAGACCTCGCCGCCACTTCCACAGAAGAAGTCGCTGTTGCCGGCGACGCACTCCCCGAGCTCATTGCAGCACCCGTCGCAGTTGTGGGGACCGCACCGGGTACACGCGCCGGCAGTGCACAGCTCCCCCGTGACGCACCTGGCGCACGACTGACCGCCGCGACCGCAGGAGAGTGGATGGCTGCCGGGCATGCAGAAGTTGCCGTCGCAGCACCCTGTGCAGGGGCCACACTGGCTCACTGTGCACTGGCCTTGCGAGCAGGACGCCACGTTCGCGTCGCCACAGCTCACGCACGCCTGACCGCCCGACCCGCACCGGTCCGCGTCCTGGCCGGAGAAGGGGACGCAGAGACCTTCGTGGCAGCAGCCGCCAGGACACGTCGAGCGGTCGCACGGGGGCAGATCCCCGAGGTCCACCCGCGTGTCACACGCGACGAAGACGGAGGTTCCGAGCAGAAGAATGGCAAGCCGAAGGAGCATCTCCGTCCGGTTCTACACGGCCGGGCCCAGCGCTTCCAGCAGCAGCCAGTTCAACGAGTTCATGTCGATCGGCTTCTCGAGATGGCGATTCCTCACTGTGGCCAGGAAGTCCCGGGCCTGCTGCGTATAGGCGCCGCCGGTGAGGTACACGATCCAGTCGGCCAGCGCCGGCGAGGTGCGCTTCACCGCCTCGTAGAAATCCATCCCGGACATCTCGGGCATCATCAGATCGCAGAGGATCACATCGAAGCGTTCGCCTTCGGCGATGCGCTTCGCGGCCTCGCGCGCGCTGGTCAGCACGGTGACCGTCTGATCTGGCTCCAGCAGTCGGGACAGGGACAGTCCGAACCGGGGCTCATCGTCCACGATCAGGACCTTCCCGGAGCGGGCGGGCACGAGTCCGCGGGTGCGCTCATCCTCCTTCAGGTCCTCGGCGCTGGCGGCCGGCAGCAACACGCGGAACGTGCTGCCCTGTCCGGGTTCGCTGTCGACGAGGATCTCCCCGCCGAGCGCGGTCACGATGCCGTGGCAGATCGACAGCCCCAGCCCGGTGCCCTCGCCGACCGGCTTGGTGGTGAAGAACGGATCGAACATCCGCCCGCGCAGCTCCGGCGCGATCCCGATGCCGGTGTCGCTCACCTGGATGGTCACGCGCCCGTCACCCGCGGCGAAGACTCGAACGGCGACCTCGTTCATCTCGGGCGAGCCCGCGGGGATCGCCTGTGCGGCGTTCTTCAGGAGATTCACCACCACCTGTCCAATCCGCAGGTCGTCGCCGACCACCGACGGCACGTCGGCAAGATCCTCGACCAGTCTCGCGCGGTGACGGACCTCTCCACGCGCCATCTGGATCGCGGAACGGACTGCCCGGGTGACGTCGACCCTTCGGCGGATGTCGCCGTCGTCCCGGGCGAAGACGGTCAGGGCGCGCACGATCTGCCGGACGCGGTGGCCTCCCTCTTCCGCGTCCCGGAGCGCGCCGATCAGTTCGCGGTCCTCCGCGTGTGCGTCGGAATCGA
Source organism: Myxococcaceae bacterium (assembly GCA_049589315.1). Classification (GTDB taxonomy): domain Bacteria; phylum Myxococcota; class Myxococcia; order Myxococcales; family Myxococcaceae; genus JBAWAM01. Next base: position 11,818 of record JBAWAM010000236.1, on the reverse strand, counting down.
GTCGAGCCCGCACGAAGCTCAGATTGTGCAGGATGTACGAGAGGGGCGTGTTGATCTCGTGGGCCACTCCGGCGGCCAGGGTTCCCAGCGACGCCATCCGATCCGCCTGCATGATCCGCCGCTGCATCTCGAGCCGCTCGCTGACGTCGCGGACCAGGGCGAAGATCGCGGATTCGCCCTCGAACACCAGGGGCATCCCGGTGACCTCGGCGAGGAACCACGAGCCATCCTTTCGCAGGAAGCGCTCCTCACGCGGATCCGCGACCTGACCTTCCCGCATCGCTGCCTGGACACGGGCGATCACGGTCGCGCGGTCGTCCGGATGTATCAACTCCAGCGCGAACGTGCCGATCAGGTCGTTGGCGCGCTCGTGCCTGAGGAGTTTCACCATGGCCGGGTTGACGTAGAGAATCTGGCCCAGCCGGTGGACCACCACCCCGTTCGGAAGGTTCTCGAACAGCGCGCGCACGCTCGAGTCGGTCGGGGGGGACTGCTGCACGGATGCGGTCACGTTCCGGCGATTTAGGCCCAAACCGGCGCGACAGAGCAAGGCCACAGCGGTCGATTCGGCGGTCAGCCCCCTTTGAGATCGGGGAAGTCGTCCGCGGAGAATTCCTGTCCCTGAGGCAGGCCCGGAGCGCGGTCGTGCTCGCGTCGGCGAAGCTCGACCCGGCGAATCTTTCCGCTGATGGTCTTCGGAAGATCGCAGAACTCGATCTTCCGGATGCGCTTGTAGGGAGCGAGCCGGGTCCGGGTGAACGCGAGGATGTCGCGCGCGAGCTCGGGGCTCGGAACCTGCCCGGGCTTGAGGATCACGAACGCCTTGGGCACTGCGGTACGGACCGGGTCCGGGCTGGGGACCACCGCGGCCTCCGCGACCGCGCCGTGCTCGAGAAGCACGCTCTCCAGCTCGAAGGGGCTGATCCGATAATCGGAGGCCTTGAACACGTCGTCGGTCCGGCCGACATAGTGGAGGTATCCGTCGGCGTCCCGCAGGGCGACGTCGTTGGTGTGATAGTGGCCGTCGCGCATCGCGTTGGCGGTGAGCTGGGGATCATCGAGGTACCCCTCCATCAGGGACACCGGGCGCTGATCCAGCGGCAGGCAGATCTCGCCCTCGGTCTGTTCGTTGCCGTCGACGTCGAGGAGGCGCGCCCGGTACCCCGGGAGCGGCCGCCCCATCGATCCTTCGCGCATCGGTTGCCCCGGCGGGTTGCCAATCTGCGCGGTGGTTTCGGTCTGCCCGTAGCCGTCGCGAATGGTGATCCCCCACGCGGTCCGCACCCGTTGGATGACCTCGGGGTTCAGCGGCTCCCCGGCGCTCACCGCTTCGCGCAGGTGAACGCGGTGCTTCGACAGGTCCGCCAGGATCAGCATCCGCCACACGGTGGGAGGCGCGCACAGCGTGCTGACCCGGTGCTGGTCGAGGACCCGGAGCACCGCGGACGCGTCGAACCGGGCGTAGTTGTAGACGAAGACGGTCGCGCCCGCGTTCCATGGCGCGAAGATGTTGCTCCACGCATGCTTCGCCCATCCGGGTGAGCTGATGTTCCAGTGCACGTCGCCGGGCCGCAGGCCGATCCAGTACATCGTGGACAGGTGCCCGACGGGATAGCTCTGGTGCGTGTGAAGGACGAGCTTGGGGCGCGAGGTCGTCCCCGAGGTGAAGTAGAGCAGCAGGGGATCCGTCGCCTTCGTGTCGCCGTCGGGCGTGAATTCGGGCGAGGCGCTGTAGACCTCGTCCCAGGAGCGCCATCCCTCCGAGGCGGCGCCGACCGCGATGCGCGTGTGCGCTCGTTCCAGCGCGTCGAACTTCGCGGTGCACGCGCCGTCGGCGATCACGTGCTTCACGTCCCCGCGCTCCATCCGATCGCGCAGGTCGTCTTCGGTGAGCTGCGTAGTGGCCGGGATCACCACCGCGCCCAGCTTGATCGCCGCCAGCATCGCCTCCCACAGCGGGCCCACGTTGTTGAGCATGAGCAGCAGTCGGTCGCCGCGCCGAACCCCGACACCGCGCAGGAAGTTGGCCGCGCGGTCGGAGCGCTCCGCCATCTCCGCGAAGGTCACCCGATGCTCTGCGCCATCCGTCTCGACGATCCACAGCGCCAGAGTGTCGTTCCCCCGCGCCATCGCGTCGAAGTAGTCGAGCGCCCAGTTGAACCGGTCCAGCTTCGGCCACTCGAAGGTCCGGTACGCGGTGTCGTAGTCCTCCCGATGCCTCAGCAGCAGGTCGCGCGCGGCAAGGAAACTCTGGATGGAACTCATGAGGCCTCCGGGGGACAGCAGTGATGTACCCGAGCGCCGGAGTTCAGCGCGAAGGACACCCGCAGCGCCAGGCCGTGAAGGCTGCTCGCCTGCTCGTCGGGATGAGCAGGTGTGATAGGAACCGCCCAATGAGTCAAGGCGCCCCTACCTCTGAAGTCGAAGGACGCGAGCCTTTTACCACCCAGCTTCGCTCGTTCGGCGGTGTGTTCTGGATAGCCAACTGGATGGAGCTGGTCGAGCGGTTCGCCTACTACGGCGTCCGCGTCATCCTGCCCGTGTTCATGGTCGCCGCGCTGGAAGCTGGCGGGCCGCAGTTCGACCATTTGCAGAAGGGCGCGGTGTACGCGATCTGGGCGCTCGTGCAGAGCTTCCTGCCCATCTTCACCGGAGGGTTCGCGGACCGTTACGGCTTCAAGCTCAACATCGCCATCGCGACGGTCCTGAAGATCGTCGGCTATCTGGGGATGGGCTACTGCATGGTGCTGGCGGAGTTGATCGCCGGCATGCCCGTCGCAGAGGCGCGTGCGCAGGGAAGTGATCTCACCTATGGGATCTTCTTCGCAGGCGCGATGTTCCTGGCCGCCGGAACGGCGGTCTTCAAGCCGGGCCTCCAGGGGCTGATCGCGAAGAGGATGCCGGCGAAGAATGCCTCGCTCGGATGGGGCCTGTTCTACCAGATGGTGAACATCGGCGGTTTCGCGGGTCCGTTGCTCGCCGGCTATCTGCGCGTGCTCGATTGGAACTACGTGTTCCTGGCCTGCTCAGTGGCGATCGCGCTGAACTTCATCCCGCTGTTCTTCTTCGCCGAGCCGGAGCGCAGCGCCGAGACGAACGCCCAACGTCCGCTGGATCTCATGGTGGGTGCGGTTCGCGGGCTGCTCGAGCCGCGGCTGTTCTTCTTCACGATCGCGTTCGCCGGCTTCTGGCTGATGTTCTACCAGCTGTTCGACATCCTCCCGAACTTCATCGAGGACTGGGTGGACTCGCGCGGGCCGGCGTCCGCCCTGGTCGGATTGTTCGGGGAGGGATCGGTTCCCCTGACCAACGGCAATCTCACCCAGGAGTGGATCATCAACCTGAACGCGCTGCTGATCAGCGTGCTCGCTTTCGCCGTCGGCTACTTCACCGGCCGCGTCCGTCCGCTCACGGCCATCTTCATCGGCATCGCGATCTCGGCGGTCGGCATCTTTGGTCTGGGCATGTCGACGAGCGGCTGGTGGATCCTCGGCTCGATCGCGGTCTTCTCCATCGGCGAGATGGCGGCCAGCCCCACCAAGATGCGGTACCTGGCCAGCATCGCTCCTCCGGGCAAGGAGGGGCTCTACATGGGCTACGTGAACATGACCGTCGGGATCGGCTGGTCGATCGGCTCGATCCTCGCGGGCGAGATGTATCAGCGCGCCGGCGACAAGATTGTCCTGGCCCGGCAGTACCTGGTGGAGAAGGCGGGGATGGCAGCGGACAAGGTCGCCGCGCTGCCGCAGACCGAGGTCCTCCCGACGCTCCAGCAGTTGAAGGGCGTCGATGCCTGGGGAGCCCGAGACCTGCTGTGGAGCACCTATACGCCCGGTTCGATGTGGCTGGTGTTCATGCTGATCGGCCTCGGCTCCATGCTCCTGCTGTTCGGCTACAACTGGATCGTCCAGCGTGCGGCGTCCCATCCCAAGCACTCCTTCAACACCCGTGGCCACGTGTGGGTGCGCGCCGCGCTCGTCCCGATCGTCGCGGGGCTCATCGTGTGGTGCTGGTTCAGGCTCGGGATGTCCTGGGGTTCGGAGGCTCCGCTGTACGAACAGCTGGCCAACGGGCTGCGAGAGTCGTGGATTCTCCAGGTTCCGCTGCTGATTCAGGCGGCCCTGTTCGTGGTGCTGTTCGTCTTCTCGTTCATTCCCGAGCGCCGCGCGGAGGTCTCGGGGAAGGACACCCCGTCGGTCGCGCTGGAGTAGCCGGGCTGCGACGTTCGCCTTCGTTCCCTTGAGTTGTCCCGGTGCCGGGCTCGTCTGTGGCACCGAGGCTCCGCAGTTTCCCCGCTCGTCGGCATCCAGCGCCTGGCGACGGGGAGACATGGGACCCAAGCAAAGAAACCTGCTGTTCGTGCTTGGGACTCGTCCCGAAGCCATCAAGCTCGCGCCGGTCATCAATGCGTTCGCTGCAGAACCGGATCACTATTCGGTGAAGCTCTGCGCGACCGGTCAGCACAGACAGATGCTGGCGCAGACGCTCGAGTTCTTCGGGTTGGTGCCGGACTACGACCTCGAGCTGATGAAGCCCGGGCAGACACTCTTCGAAATCACCACCGGCGCGCTCGAGAAGATGTCTGGTGTGTTCGCCCAGAGCACGCCGGACCTTGTGTTCGTACAGGGCGACACCACCACCGCCTTCGCCGGCGCCCTCGCTGCGGCGTACGAGAAGATCCCGATCGCCCACGTGGAGGCGGGGCTGCGCACCTGGCAGAAGCACGCGCCGTTTCCCGAGGAGATGAACCGCGCCCTGATCTCCCGGATCGCAGACCTCCACTTCGCCCCTACGCCGGCAGCGGTGAAGAACCTGGCCGCCGAGGGGATCCAGAAGAACGTGTTCTGCGTGGGGAACACCGTCATCGACGCGCTGCTGTCGAGCGCCACGGTGATTCGCCGTGAGTACGCGCAGGTGTTCGCCCAGGAGCTGCCGTTCATCCGCCCGGGGACGAAGACGATCCTGGTGACGGGGCACCGCAGGGAGAGCTTCGGCGAGCCGTTCGAGGCGATCTGCCGCGCGCTGCGGACGATCATAGAGCGGTTCCCGGAGCTCGAGCTCGTCTATCCAGTACACCTCAATCCGAACGTTCGGGAGCCGGTGAACGCGATCCTCGGTGGGGTGGACCGGGTGCACCTGCTTCCACCGGTCGAATACCCGAAGCTCGTGTGGTTGATGAGTCAATGCCACCTGGTGCTCACCGATTCCGGGGGGATTCAGGAGGAGGCGCCCTCCCTGGGGAAGCCGGTGCTGGTCATGCGCGAGGTGACCGAACGTACGGAAGGCATCGAGGCGGGCTGTGCCCAGCTCGTCGGTACGACGGAGTCGGGCATCGTCGAAGGCGCGACCCGGCTGCTCACGGACGAAGCCCAGTATCGACGCATGGCCCGGGCCAGGAACCCGTACGGGGACGGCACGGCCTCCGCCGCCATCGTCGGACACGTCGCCGCAGCACTCTCTTGAAGACTGCCACTTACCGGGGGAACCCACGATGGAGCCACAGAACCAGACGGGATCTGCAAGCAACGACTCCCAGCGAAGCCAGGCGAAGCCCCCGCAGACACAGCGCAACGTCATCGCGCCGCGTCAAGTGCACCGCTACGAGCGGTATCGGCCCCTGTGCATCACCGGGTTGATGAAGGCGCTGGACCCTGCGACCCGGCTGTACGATCGGCAGCTCCGGAGTGGCCGGTGGGAGTCGACCATCGGGACGGAGGATCTCACGAGTACCTGCATCTGCCTCATCGGGGTGCATCGGTCCGGGCTCGATCCCTCGAACATCCAGCTAGACCCGCGCCGCACTCTGGACGCGGCGGTGTCGCGTGCCCGGGCGAGGCGCTATCCGGGAGGGCTGGGCCTGCTGGTGTGGGCCAACGCCGTCTGGGATGGCCCTGAGATGGAGGGGCTCATCCGCAAGACCGGCCTCTCGCTGGGGACGGACGGCTACGGGTTCGCGTCCCGGCTCACCACGATGGAGTCGGCGTGGCTGCTCAGCGGGTTGCTGCACGAACATCGTCGGCGCCCGACCCGCATCACCCGTGAAATCACCGAGGGCGTGCTGCGTGATTTGATGGAGCGGAAGTCGGAAGGCGCCGGGGTGATGCCGCACGCGCGCCGCACCGGGACGCCGCGCCATCGGATGCGCGCGCACATCGCGAACTTCGCCGACCAGATCTACAGCATCCAGGCGCTCAGCTTCGCGGCGCTCGTGCTGTCGCAGTCGCGCGCGGCGGACGCGGCACGGGAGCTGGGACGTCGGATCGTCGAGCTCCAGGGGCCGCTCGGCCAGTGGTGGTGGCACTACGATTCGCGTGGCGGCGCCGTGTCCGACCGATTCCCGGTGTACTCCGTGCACCAGCACGCGATGGCGCCCATGGCGCTGATGGCCCTCGAGGCTGCGGGCGGAGGCGCGTTCGGCGAGGCGATCGACGCGAGCCACGAGTGGCTCACCCACAACGAGCTGGCGGTCAGCATGGTGGACGAGAACGCGGAGACGATCTGGCGCGACGTCGAACGGGACGCGAACCCGGTCAGCCGGACGGTATCGCACGCGCAGGAGCTCCTTGGACTTCACGGGCGCGGCGAGCGCGAGTGGCAATCGGCGCTGGTGCTCAACCGGGAGACGCGGCCGTACGAGTGGGCGTGGTGCCTGTACGCGGGCGCCATCGACGCGGGACTCAACAACGAACAACACATCGTTTGAGGGCGGAATGAACCAAACGGCGGAGACGGGGCAGGGGCAGACAGGTATTCAGGGGCATCCGGTGAACCTCCTGGCGTGCCGCTTCAACGTGATGACGGAGCGAGATGCGTTTGCGCAGATCGTCCGTTGGCGGGACGAGGTCCCGCGCCGGACGCATACGCTGGTCACGGTCAACGTCGCGATCCTGATGATGATGCGCGAGGACGCCCGGCTGCGGGACGCGGTGGAGCGCGCGGACCTGGTCGTCGCTGACGGGCAGCCGCTGATCTGGGCAAGCCGGATGTTCGGAGTGGATCTTCCGGAGCGGGTGTCCGGGGTCGACCTCATGCAGCGGCTCCTCGAAGAGGGCGGGCAGCACGGTTTGCGGCTGTACCTGTTGGGTACGACCGAGGAGCGCCTGCAATCGCTGCTCGCGACAATCCGCCAGCGCCATCCGGAGGTGACCATTGCCGGCGCACGGAACGGCTACTTCAAGGAGCAGGATTGGCCAGAGGTGATCCGCGACATCCGCGAGAGCGGCGCCGACGTGCTCCTGGTGGGAATGCCTGCTCCGTTCAAGGAGGTCTGGTGCGAAGAGCACCGGGACGCGCTGCAGATCCCGACGGTCCTTGGCGTAGGAGGCGCGTTCGACGTGATCGCCGGCCGCGTGAAGCGCGCGCCGAAGGTTCTTCAGAAGGCTGGCCTGGAGTGGGCCTGGCGCCTGACCATGGAGCCGCGGAAGCTCTGGAAGAGGTACCTGGTCACGAACGCCCGGTTCTTCGGTGAGTTGTTCAAGGCGATGAGCGGCCAGCTCCGACGGGCGGCGCCGCTGATCGCGCTCGGAATGGGCGTTTGCTAGACGGGAGCGCATGCTCCTGTTCCAGAAGAGGTTCCATCAGGGGCTGGTCGAAGGGTCGATCCATACGACCTTCCGCCAGTGGGACAAGCCCAGGGTGAAGCCGGGTGGCAGATACCGGGTTCACCCGATCGGCGTGGTGGTCGTCGATTCCGTCGCGAAGGTGCTCGTCGGCGCGCTTCGGGACGCGGACGCGCGGGCCGCCGGGTTCGCTGACCGTGACGAACTCCTCGAATACCTGCGTGGTGCGGCGAAGGCGCCACTCACGGAGACCACGGAGCTGTACCGGATCGACCTCCATCACGGCGGGGTGGAGGACTTCGTCGAGGGTGCCCTTCAGGAGGAGCTCAGCGATGACCAGGTCGACGGCCTGGTGGAGAAGCTGCGCCGGCTCGACGGCGATGCGCCCTGGACCCGCCGGACCCTGACGCTGATCCAGAAGAGCCCACAAGTCGCCGCTTCGAAGCTGGCGCCTTCCTTCGGGCTCGAGACGCTTCCGTTCAAGGAGCGCGTCCGGAAGCTGAAGCGGCTGGGGCTGACCCAGAGCTACGAGGTCGGATACGATCTCTCGCCGCGCGGCCGCGCCTTTCTCGCTCGCCGGAAGCGGTGGTGAGGAAAGATCGCCCTCGTCCCAGCGTGGCACTGGTAGATGGGTCTACAACGGGTTCTTTGGGCCGGGTTGTGTGCGCTGGCGTGCGCGTGGGTCGGGTGCAGTCCGACGGCCCCCGTTCCCGGTGAGCTCAGCGTCGGCGTTGTGGCCGAGGATGGGGCTGGACCTGCCTCGACCGGCCGGCAGGTCGAATTCCGGTTCGCGCTGACCGCTCCCGGCGAAAGCAGCAAGGCACGCCTCATCGTTCGCAACATTGGAACGGGCCCACTCACGGTCGAGTCGATCGCGCGGGACGAGGGTGGCGCCACCGCCGTGTTTCAGGTGGGTGAGCCGCAGTCGTTCGTCCTGAATGGGAGAGGGGAGCGCGGCGTCGAGCTGACCTTCGCGCCAGAGCAGTCCGGGGCCTTCGTATCGAAGGTGCGGGTTCGCGCCCGGGACTCTGTTGGGGAGCAGGTCGCCACGGTGATTCTGGTGGGGATCAGCGGTTCGGAGGCGCTTCCGCCCGAGCCGGACATCTCGGTGCTGCCGTTTCCCACACTGGAGTTCGGACCGGTGATGGTCTGGCCGGAAGCGCCCGTGGCGAAGGTTCGCAAGCTGACCGTCTTCAACGTCGGCAGCGCGGCGACTCACATCGAGAACCTGGTGATCGAGCGCGTGGAGGTCCGGGCACTCGATGCTTCGACCTCCGGAAGGGAGCTGGAGGTCCGGTTCCCCGAGGGCTGGAATCCGTCGAGCGGGCTGCGTGCGCGTGCGGGCCAGAATGCGCTCGAGCTGGAGGTTCGGGTCACGCCCAGGTCGGTCGGGCCAAAGCGGTGGCAGCTGACGGTCCACTCGAATGACCCGGACGAGCCAGCGCTCTCGATGGAGATCACGGCCCAGGGGATCGCCGCCTCATCGTGTCGCATCACCGCTGTTCCCGACGCGTTCGACCTGGGCTCGATCCTGTGGGCGGAACACGGCGACCTGACGGTCTCGATAAAGAATGAGGGAAGCGCGCCGACAGAGCAGTGCGCCGTGTGGGGCTTCACTCTGGGGCCGGACTCCGACCCGGGCCTGTCGCTCCCGTTCGGAACGGTGGGCGGACATCTCCTCGAGCCGGGCGAGACACTGAAGCTTCCTGTGCGGGTCACGCCACGGCGTAACTCGGGAAGCGGTCCGCTGGTCGGCACGCTGGAGTTCAAGACCTCGTCCTCGCAGCGTCCATACATGGAGGTGCCGATCCGGGCCTCTTTCGAGACGAGCTGTTTGACGATCGCGCCGGACGACCTGGACTTCGGAACGGTCGTGGGCGGTTGCGAGTCACCCATCCGAACGTTCGCGCTCTACAACGTGTGCTCGCACGACGTGGTGCTTTCGAGCTTCTCGATGGTCGGTACGAGCCAGCCCGGCGCACTGTCGGAGTTCACGGTGGTGAGAGGGCCGGCCATTCCGATCGGGGGACTTGCGATTCAACCTGGTCAGCCCCCGGTCGTCTTTCAGCTCAGGTACACGCCCGTCGACTTCGGGGCGGACAACGGCACCATCGCGCTCGATATCAGGAGCGGGGACGAGCACGCGACGTATGTCGTTTCAATGTCCGGGCGCGGTGACGCGAACGGACTCCAGACGGACGTGTTCTTCCAGGATCCGCCGCCGAAGGCCGACATTCTCTTCGTGATCGACAACTCGCCTTCCATGGCGGCGTACCAGCAGTCAGTCGCGGCGAACCTCGATGACTTCCTGCAGTACGCCCTGAATTCAGGAGTCCGCGGGGTCGATTTCCAGCTCGCCGTCGTCTCCGCAGATCCGGCGCAGGGGAGCGCTTTCCTGAGTGGTCCGACCCACCCCGAGAAAGTTCTGACCCGATCTACCCCCAACATCGCGGCGAAGTTCGCGTCGAAGGTGAACGTCGGAACGAACGGAAGTGGAGCTCCGAGTTGCCTCGAACGGGCGCTTGCGGCGTTGACAGCTCCGATGGCGAACGCGGAGAACGCCGGGTTCCTGCGCGATGACTCGGCTCTTTCGGTCATCTGCATCACTGCTTCGCGCGATCACGGTCCGCGGCCGGTCAGCGAGTACCTGGACGGGTTCTGGGGGATCAAGGGACCGAATCGGAGGAGCATGTTCACCTTCAATGCGATTGGCGGATTCTCCTCGTCGTGCCCCGGCGATACGGGTGCGCTCGCGGATGCCGTCATCCGGTCCAATGGCGTTCGCGATGACATCTGCACGCCCGATTGGGAGCGGGCTTTCCACCGCCTCGGCACCGTCGTGTGGAGCTTCGGCTCGGGCTACTCCCTGAGCTCGGTTCCGGACCTCTCCCGTGGGACCATCGAAGTCATTATCGACGGCCGGAGTTTGCCGCCCGTCGACGCGCACGGGGCGACCGTTTGGAGGTACGACTCGACCGCGAACTCGATCCGGCTCGAACCGATGTACGAGCTCCAGCCCGGTTCCACGATGACCATCACCTATTTCACCGGGTGCTACCGATGAATAACCCTTGCCGCATCCATCTCTGGACTGCTGTGGTGATGGCGATCCTGGGTGGGTTCAGCGGTTGTGGTCCCGTTCCAGCAGCTCCCGCGGAACTTGCGGTGGCGGTGGCTTCGAAAGAGGGAACGACCTCGACCGGGCGCCAGGTGGAGTTCCGGTTCCCCGAGACCGCTCCCGGCGGAAGCAGCGAGGCGCGGATCCTCCTCAAGAATGTCGGCGGCGAGCCGCTCATGGTCGAGGCGGTCGAGTGGGAAGGGCGCGCGTTCGCATTCGAGCTCGGCACGCTGAGTGACCCGTTGCTCGACGGAGGAGCGCAGCGCGAACTGCCCGTCAGGTTCATTCCGCCCCGAGCGGGCACCTTCGTTTCGTCGCTGCGCGTCCGGGCGCGGAGCAGTGCGGGAGAGCAGTTCGCGTCGATCACCCTCGTGGGGCTCAGCGGAAACATCGCGCTCGAGCCCGAGCCGGACATCAATGTGCTGCCGTTCCCGACTCTGGACCTGGGCCGGATTCCCTGGTTCGCGGACGCGGCTGCCACGTCGATCCGGAAGGTGGTCGTGTTCAACGTGGGCGGGGCAGGGGGGCTGCGGATCGAGAGCGTGGAGGTCCATGCGCTCGGTGCTTCGTCTCTGAATGAAGAGATTGAGGTTCGGTTCCCCGAGGGCTGGGATGCGTCGTCGGTGCTCGATTCGCGTGCTGGTGCCAACGCGCTCGAACTCGAGGTGCGTGTCACGCCCGATTCGCTCGGCCTGAAGCGTTGGGCGCTGACGATTCGCTCCAACGACCCTGATGAGCCGCAACTAACGGTCGAGGTTTTCGCTGACGTCATCGCCCCATCGCCGTGTCACTTCGGCGTGTCACCCGAGGAAATTGCGATCGGGCTCATTTCGCCGCCGGGAAGTCGAGACCTGGTGGTCAGGATCACCAATCTTGGGCCAGGGCCGACCGACCACTGCCTGATCCAGGAGCTCGCGCTGAGCGCGGATTCCGACGCTGCGGTGACGCTGAGAGATGGCCCGATCGACCAACGGATCCTGAATCCAGGTGAGACGCTCGAGATCGCCATTCGCGTGAAGTCGTCAGGAGAGAGGGACCCGAGGCCGATCTCCGCGATGCTCGAATTCCGCATCTCCTCTCCGACGCGACCTTTCGTGACCGTGCCGATCAACGGGTCGGTTCCGGCTCACGTCTCCTGCCT
>JBAWAM010000235.1:0-17899 GCA_049589315.1 Myxococcaceae bacterium | reverse complement strand
GACCTGCGCAGGCTCGCCGGCGGCCGCGTCAGCACCGAGGACATTGCCATCACCACCCGGCAGCTCGCCACGCTGCTGCGCGCCGGCGTCACGCTGGTCGAGAGCCTCACCGCCCTCGTCGACCAGGTGGAGAAGGAGAAGCTCAAGCGCATCCTCTCCGACGTGAAGCAGCGCGTGAACGAGGGCACCTCGCTCGGCGATGCGCTCGCGCAGCACGAGAAGACCTTCGGCTCGCTCTACGTGAACATGATCCGCGCGGGCGAGCACTCGGGCGCACTCGACGCGGTGCTCCTTCGCCTCGCCGACTTCACCGAGAGCCAGGCGAAGCTGAAGCAGAAGGTCTTCGGAACCCTGATGTACCCGGCGATCATGGTCCTCGTCGGCGGCGGCATCCTCGTCATGCTCATGGTCGTGGTGGTCCCGAAGGTCACCAAGATCTTCGAGAGCATGCAGGCCACCCTGCCCTGGACGACCCAGGCGCTGATCTGGACCTCCACCACGGTCCAGAGCTGGTGGTTCATCATCTTCCCGACCCTCGCGGTGAGCGTGACCGGCTTCGTCTATTGGACGCGCACTCCGAAGGGAAAGCCTGTCTGGGACAGGTGGTCGCTCAAGTTCCCCATCTTCGGCAACATCATCCGCATGGTCACGGTGGCGCGCTTCGCACGCACGCTGGCGACGCTGCTCAAGAGCGGTGTCCCGCTGCTGACCGCCATGGACATCGTCAAGGCGGTCATGACGAACTCGGTCATGGCGGACGTGATCGAGAAGGCCCGGGAGTCGATCCGCGAAGGCGAGAGCATTGCCCAACCGCTCAAGCGCTCCGGGGAGTTTCCGCCGCTCGTCTACCACATGGTCATGATCGGCGAGAAGTCGGGCCAGCTCGAGGACATGCTCCTCAACGTCGCCGACAGCTACGAGACTCAGGTCGACGTGCGCGTCGGCTCGCTGACGTCGCTCCTCGAGCCGATCCTCATCGTCATGATGGGCGGCGTCATCGCCTTCGTCGCGTTCTCCATCATGATGCCGATCCTCCAGGTGAACACGGCGATCCGCTGAGCGGGGCCCCCTATGCCGAACTCGAAGCTCGACAGTTGGGTGCAGCGCGCAGCGGTGGCCGCCATGGTCACGCTCGCCCTCACCCTGGTGGGCGTGGGCGTCGCGCTGTACGGAACGCCCGCGAAGGCGAGCGGCCAGGGTGGCCCAGAGACGGTTGTCAGCAAGTGATGCAGGCAGGCGAAATTCCCGGCGCGTGTGACCCGTTACAAGCCGGACGAGTTGAAAGGACGAACCAGAACATGCAGCACCAGACCCAGAATATGCAGAAGAGCCAGAAGCGTCGCCGTCAGCGCGGCATGACCCTCATCGAGATCATGGTCGTGATCACGATCATCGGGCTGATCACCGCCGCCGTCGGCGTCGCGGTGATTCCGAAGCTCGGCGAGGCGAAGATCGACCGCGCCCGCATGGACATCGCGGCCATCCAGAACGCGATGAAGCTCTACTACACCAAGAAGGGCCAGTACCCCGATACCGGCGCGGGCCTGAAGTCGCTCGTCGACACGAACAACCTCGATAAGGTTCCGCTCGACCCGTGGGATCGCGAGTACATCTACCTCAACGAGGGCGGGAAGCCGGTCATCATGACCTACGGCCGCGACGGCGCGCCCCAGGGCGACGGCGAGGACCAGGACATCTCCTCCAAGGACTCTACTCAAGCGAAGCAGTAGTCGTGGGAGGCGCGCGTGAACGATCATCCGGACCATATCTGCCGACGGGCCGCGGGGACTCCCCGCTCGCAGCGGCGGGCGTGGGTCCGGGCGCGTGCCCGGTCCGCTGAGCGCGGACTCACCCTCATCGAGATCACCATCGCGCTGGCGGTCGTCGCGGTCCTCTTTGCCGCGGTGATCTCCGGCGTCGGTGCGCTCACCGGGGCGAAGGCGAAGGAGTCTGCGAGCAAGCTCGCCAGCACCATCCGCGCGATCTACGACACGGCGGCGTTGAGCGGCCGCACGTGCCGGCTGGTGTTCCAGCTCCCCGATCCGCGCGACGAAGAGGCCTCGACGAAGTACTGGGCCGAATGCGCCGAAGGCGCCCTCACCTCCTCCCGCGATCGCGACGAGGAGCTGCGCGAGGCGCGCGAAGCGGCCGAAGAGGAGGCGGAGAACGCCGCCCGCGGCATCAACAAGAACCGCGAGCAGCGCGACTTCAACATGGCCGACGACCCCACCCTGGACGACTACCTCAGCCAGGAGCAGCGTCGGATCGAGAACCGGGCGAAGTACTCCTCGTTCACCACCGAGGAGCTCGAGCCCCGCGAGATCCCGGCGGCGGTGCGGTTGTCCATCTGGACCCGCATGCAGAAGGACCCCGTCGACAGCGGCATCGCCTACCTCTACTTCTTCCCGCAGGGGTACACCGAGCGGGCCATGGTGTTCGTCACCCAGGGCCCCAACGAGTGGACCATCAAGGTCTCCCCGCTGACCGGCAAGGCCGAGATCGTCCCCGAGCTCCTGGAGGTGCCGAAGTGAACCGCGGCTTCACCCTCCTCGAGACCGTCGTCGCCATGGCGATCCTGGCGCTTGCGTTGATGGCCATCTTCGACCTGAACGCCGGCGCCGTGTCGATGCACGCGTACACCAAGAAGCTCACGGTGGCGTCGATGCTGGCACGCGCGAAGATGACCGACATCGAGCAGAAGCTGTACGACGAGGGCTTCCCCGTCGACGACGAGGAGGAGTCCGGCGACTTCGACGAAGAGGGCTGGCCGTCGTTCAAGTGGCGGGCGCGTATCCTCGCGCCGGACACCAGCAACCTCGATCCCATGCAGGTGATGTCCGCCGTGCTGGGCGTGCCGATGGGGATGGGAGAAGGCGGCGACAGCTCCGATCCCATGTCGATGATCAGCGGCCTCTTCGGCGGAAACGCTGGCGGCAAGGGCGGGGACGCCGACTCCCAGAGCGCCGGCGGCATGGCCGGCATGCTCGGCGGCGCCGCGGGGCTGGCCCAGGGCCAGTTCCAGCAGATGGTCACGCAGATCGGCCAGTCCGTGCGCGAGGTACAGCTCACCGTCTACTGGAAGGACGGCACCCAGGTAGAGAGCATCGACCTCGTCACGCACGTCGTGTCGCAGGGCCAGGGTGGAGACCGCAACGTGGCTGGCACAGGGTCGACGGATCAGGCCGATCCCTGGGTGGACGCCCAGACCGGGCAGCCCGTGGCAGACGCCGTCCAGGCCCCCGGAGGCTCCGGGATGCAGAGCCGGTCGACCGGCCGCGCTGTCATCCGCCTGTCTCAGCTCAACTCGCAGAAGGGGGGCGTTCTCCCCGGGAACGGCACCTTCCAGAACGGCAACCTGAACCGCGTGAATGCGCCCTCGCCCATTCAGGGCTTGCAGAACTTGAGGAGCCGCTGAGATGAGGAACCAGCGCGGCTTCACACTGTTCGAGGTCATGGTCGCGATCGGCATCACCTCGTTGATGGGCGCGATGGTCGCCATGTCGTTCGACTCCTCGTTCCGGGCACAGGAGGTCGTGACCGTTGAGGCAGATCACTACCGCCAGATCCGCATCGCCATGACGCGCATGTCGCGCGAGATCGGCTCGGCGTTCGTCAGCGACAAGTACGATCCCAGCCGCTACCGCGATCAGAACGACCGCCCGACCAACTTCATCGGCGAGCGGGACAAGCTGCTCTTCAGCTCCTTCGCGCACCAGCGCATGTACGTGGACGCGAAGGAGTCCGACCAGATGGTCGTCGAGTACCGCGTCGACAGCTCGCCCGACCGCGAGGCCAAGGGCCGCAAGGATCTCCTGCGCCGGGAGAAGGCGATCGTGCAGGACCGGATGGACCGGGGCGGCACCGAGGACGTCCTCCTCGAAGGCGTGCAGAAGCTCGAGTTCGAATACTGGGACAGCGACAAGAAGGAGTGGGACGACGAGTGGGACACCCGTCGGACCGAGCGGAAGTCCAACCTCCCGTCCCGCGTGCGGATCAACATCTACGCCGAGGACGAGAACGGTAAGGAAGTCCGTTACACGACCCAGGTCCGAATCATGCTGAACACGGAGCTCCCGAGATACTGATGGCGCGACACTTCTTCCAGAACGGCGAGCGCGGCCGCCCCTCAAGGGGTGTGCGCCGAAAGAACGAGCGCGGGGTCGCCCTGATCATCGCGGTGATCTCCATCGCCATCCTGACCGCCGTCGCCACCGAGTTCCTCTACACCTCGCGCGTCGACATGCAGATGGCGGCGAACCAGCGCGATGACACCCGCGCCTACTACATGGCCCGGAGCGGGATCGGCCTCGCGCGGATGATGCTGTCGTTCCAGAAGCAGCTCGACAGCATCCAGCTCCCGCCGGGACTCGCCGAGCTCCTGGGGGGTGGCGGACTCGGCGCCCTGACAGGTGGAGGGACGGGCAAGACAGGCGGCGTGACCACGCCCACGCCCACCGGCCTGAACATCGAGCTGTGGAAGCTCGCTCGGGTCGACTGCTACATGCTGCAGGGGCTCGTCGACACCTCCGGCGAAGGTCTCGACTCCGACGACATCGGCCGGCGCCCCGACAGCGAGGATCCGACCGTCGACCCCGACACGGGCGAGATCTCCGCCCCCGGGGGCCAGCGCGACTTCGGCGGCTTCAACGGCTGCTTCGACGTGAAGATCGAAGCCGAGAACACGAAGATCAACCTCAACGGGCTGGGGGTTCCGAACGGCTCGTTCTACCGGGCGCTCGCGCTGCTCTCCGAAAAGAAGTTCGAGTACCTCTTCGACGAGCCGGACGCGAACCGGGTCGAGACCAGCCCCCAGGACCTGATCATGGCCTTTCAGGACTGGGTGGACGAGGACAAAGCCGGCTCGGCCATCGATCTCTCCGGCGCGTCGTTGAGCCCGCTGCGCCCGGGGTTCTCGGACGAGAACATGGGCTACTCGCGCTACCAGCCCGAGTACGAGGCCAAGAACGCGCTCTTCGATTCGCTGGACGAGGTCTACATGGTCCACGGGATCAACGACCGGATCATGGCCGCGTTCCGCGACCGCTTCACCGTCTACCCGGACTGGAACAAGCCCGCGAACATCAACTCGGAGGACCCGCTGCTCCTGGTGGCGGCCATCCAGGCGATCGCCCGCAACCCGGCCGACGGTCGACTTCAGGATCCGGTGTTCATGTCCCAGGTCCTGAAATCAATCCAGACGGCGAAGGCGTTTTCATTCTTCGGATTCTCGGCCAAGGACTTCGTCGCGATCGTGCAGGCGCACGGCATCGAGGTGAATCCGCAGGCTTCGACGGGCAGCAGCCCGATCATCACTGACAAGAACGACACCTTCACCCTGAAGTCGACGGGTGAGGCGGGCGCCATCAAGAAGACCATCACTGCCGTGGTTCGAATGGACCAGGGACCGATGGGGCGGCTCGTGTACTGGAGGGAGGAGTAACCGTATGGCCCGCATTCTCGGACTGGACCTGGGGAGTCACACCATCAAGGGCGTGCTCTTCGAGTCCACCATGCGTGGGTATCAGACCCGCGCCTATGCCACTGCCCGTCGCGCCCCAGAGGGCGACAAGGCGGAGACGCTGCGCGCGGCCATCGGCGAGCTCAAGGCGAACCCTGCGTTGCAGGCAGACCAGGTGGTCATCGCCCTGCCCGGCCCCTCGCTCGCGACGCACGTCATCACGCTGCCCTTCTCCGATCCGAAGCGGATCGAGCAGACGCTGCCGTTCGAGCTCGAGTCGCAGCTCCCGTTCGATCTCTCCGAGGTGGTCTACGACTACCAACCGGCCGGTCAGCACGACAAGAAGACGAACCTGATCGTCGGCATGGCGCGCAAGGATGACCTGCGCAGTCTGCTCGAGCAGCTCGCGGCGGCGAACATCGACCCGCGGATCATCACCCACCCGGGCGTCGCGTATCAGAACGTCCTGGCGCTGCAGACGCCCGACCCGTCGCTCCCTGCCGAGCAGCAGGCGGTGGCGATCGTCGACATCGGCCACGAGCGCACCAGCGTCGCCATTGGCGTGCCGGGCGGCCCCATCGAGTTCGCGCGGACCTTCAGCGGCGGCGGGCGCGATCTGACCCGCGCGCTGGCTGCCGAGTTCAAGACGGCGGCCCCGGATGCGGAGCACTGGAAGGAGCAGTACGGGGCGCTGGCCTCGCACATCAACGGCCCTGACTCCGAGCGCGCCGCGGGTGCGCTCCTGCGCGGGCTCCATGGCGTCGTGCGCGAGCTCCGCCAGTCGTTCAAGTCCTTCACGGCGAAGTCGCGCAGGAACGTCGGCAAGGTCCTGCTGTGCGGCGGTACGGCGAAGCTGGCCGGCATCGACGAGCAGCTGTCGAGCGACCTGGCCATTCCAGTGGAGCGGCTCCAGCTCCCGAACGAGTCGGGCTCCGTCATCCCGGAGACCGAGCACATCGCAGCGGCCCAGGCGTATGCGCTGGCCCTGCGCGCCGGAAATGCAGCCACCAAGGGCCCGCGCTTCAACCTCCGGCGCAGCGAGTTCGGCTTCAAGGGCGACTTCGACTACGCCCGCGAGAAGATCGGTCGCCTGGTGGCGTTCGCGGCCACGCTGCTGCTGCTCGTGATCGCCTCGGGCGTCGTGCGCGGCACGATGCTGTCGAAGCGAGAGGCGGCGGTGGACGACCAGCTCTGTGCGACGACCCAGAAGGTCCTCGGGCGCTGCGAGAAGGTCTACGACGTCGCGCTGAACATGCTGAAGGGCAAGGAGAGCCCCGCCGCCGCGGTCCCGAAGATCTCTGCGGTGACGCTGCTCGCCGAGCTCACCGCGCGCATCCCCCAGGAACACGGAATCAAGCTCGACCAGGTGACGGTGGAGCTGGACCGCATCTCGCTCCGCGTCACGGCGAACAACGCCAAGGCGGTCGACACGATCACGCAATCGTTGAAGAAGTATCGGTGTTTCAAGGAGGTCCAGGAGCGCAAGGTGGAAAAGACCCGCGACGGGCAGCACGTCCAGTTCGGCATGGACATCCAGGTCTCCTGCCCCGGTGAGGAGGCCAGGTCATGAATCAGCTCCGCAATCTCCTCGCAAACGTCCAGACCTGGTTCAGCCGCCTCACCGCGCGTGAGCGCAGACTGGTGCTCATCACCGGCGGCGCCGTCGGCGTGTTCGTGGTCTTCCTGATCCTGTTCTCGTTCTCCTCCTCCGCAGCGAGGACCCAGAAGTCGATCGCGAGCAAGCTCGAGCAGCTGGAGCAGGTGCAGCAGCTCGCCGCCGTCTTCCGCGAGTCGGAGAACGCGCGTCAGGCCGTGGAGCGCCAGCTCGGGCAGAGCAACGTGAGCCTCATCACGTACATCGAGGAGAAGGGCACCGAGGCGGGCCTCGACATCCGCACCATGAACTCCAAGGGCGACTCGGCCATCGGCGACGGCAAGATCATCGAGACCGCGGTGGAGGTGACCCTCACCGACGTGCCCCTGGACAAGCTGGTGAGCTTCCTCTCCGCCGTGGAGCGCGGGCCGGGCGTGGTCAAGGTGAAGCGCCTCCGCCTGGAGCCGCGCCCCGAGCAGGAGACCATCACCGCCTGGACCACCATCTCCACCTACTCCCTCAAGCAGTAGCCGGAACGCCTCATGACCGAGCGAAAGACCTCGAAGTGGAAGATCATCCTCGGCTACGCCTCGTTCGCGACGGCGGCGTTCGTGTTCTTCTTCTACGTCACCTTCCCGTATGAGGCCCTCCGCCAGCGCATCCAGGCGGAGGCCGGCGCGGCGGGCTGGGACGTGGAGATCGGCGACATGGGGCCGGGGTTCCTCGGCATCTCCGCCGACAACCTGCTGCTCAAGAAGAAGCAGACCCCGGGCACGGTCGAGGGTGACAAGCCCGAGGTCGGGTTCCTCGTCGACTCGCTGTCGCTGCGCCCGTCGGTGTTCCCTCTCGGCGTCGCCTTCAAGGCCGACGTCATGGGCGGCACCGCCAGCGGCGCCGTGGGTGGAATGAGCACGCTCGCCGTCGACGTGAAGCTCGACGAGGTGAACCTCGCCGAGGGCAACCTGAAGGCGTTCTCCGGGATCGACGTGACCGGCGTGGTGAACGGCCGCCTGAAGCTCACCGCGCCGATCACCGCCGCCGGCAACGGCCCCAGGGAGCCGGACTTCGGTCAGGCAGACGGCGAGCTGGTCCTCGAAGGCCAGCAGGTCGTGGTCAACGGCGGCACCATCACCGTCCCGATGTACGGCACCCCGACGCCGATGGACCTGCCGAAGATCCCCTTCGGCAACATCGATGGGCTGCTGAAGATCGAGAAGGGCGCGGGCAAGTTCGAAGCCCTCACGGCGAAGAGCGAAGAGCTCGACCTGCTGGGCTCCGGCACGCTGAAGCTGGCGAAGCGGCTCGAGTACTCAGAGCCGAACCTCGAGCTGAGGTTCAAAGTCGAACAGGAATTCGTCAAGCGGCTCGGCATGCTCGGGGCCGGCCTCGGGATGCTCAAGTCTGACCCGAAGGACCCGCAATTCAAGATGGTCACGATGACCGGCTTCATCGGGAGGCCCAGCTTCCGCTAGATTGGTTGGCCCCAACTGTTTCGAGGGCCGGTCCATGTCAGAGCTGGTGTTCTTTCGCCGCGGTGAGGAGGTCCTCCGCTTCGCGCTCGACCGCAGTCGGGTCGTTCTCGGGCGCGGCGAGCGGAGCGACGTCGTCATCCCCGATCCCGAGGTGTCGCGTCAGCACGTGGCGCTCACCTGGGACGGACAGCAGTTCCACGTCGAAGATCTCTCCGGCAAGGGCACGCTCGTCGCCGGCGCGTCCACGCGCGAGGCCGTGCTGACGGACGGCGCCGACATCGCCCTGGGCCAGTGGCGCGCCATCTTCCGCGAACGCTCCGGCGGCGGGATCGACCAGGCCACCGAGGTCGGCGGAACCCGGACCGAGCAACAGCCCCGCGACGCGACCCAGACGCGCTGGCAGCCGGCGCAGGTGCGCGTCCGCCAGGGCGCCAACGAGTCGATGCACAAGCTGGTGGGCGAGTCGTTCAGCGTGGGCAAGGACGAGGGCAACGATCTCGTCGTCACCGACCGCTACATCTCCGGGCGCCACCTCCGGATCACCCGCCGGGAAGGTGTCTTCCAGGTGCTGGACCGCACCTCCACCAACGGCACCTGGCTGGGCACGGTGCGCGTGTTCGAGGCCGAGGTCCCCATCGGCACCGCGCTGCGCGTCGGCGAGACCGAGCTGTTCATCGAGCCGGTCACGCCGAAGAAGGAGGGCACTGCGTTCCAGGGGATCATCGGCACCGATCCCTCCGTGCGACAGCTCACCGAGCTGATCGAGCGGGTCGCGCCCTCCTTCGCTGCCGTGGCCATCTTCGGCGAGTCCGGAACGGGCAAGGAGCTGGTGGCGAACGCGGTCCACAACCGCAGCACGCGCGCGGACAAGCCGTTCATCCCGGTGAACTGCGCGGCCATCTCCAAGGAGCTGATAGAGAGCGAGCTCTTTGGTCACGAGAAGGGCGCCTTCACCGGCGCGACCAACGCCCGCAAGGGAGCGTTCGAGGAGGCCGACGGCGGCACCCTGTTCCTCGACGAGATCGGCGAGCTCCCGGTGGATCTGCAGGCCAAACTGCTCCGCGCCCTGGAGTCGGGGGAGATCAAACGGGTGGGCGCGTCCCGGCCTATCCACGTCGACGTGCGCGTGGTGGCGGCGACCAACCGCGATCTGCTGGCCGCCTCGCGCGAGGGCAAGTTCCGCGAAGATCTCTACTACCGCCTCTGCGTCATCCCGCTCCACCTGCCGCCGCTGCGGAGCCGCAAGAGCGACGTGGTGGCGCTGGCCGAGCACTTCATCCGCACCTTCGCGCCCCGGGGCCAGACCGTGAAGCTGACCGCGGCGGCGCTCGATCGTCTCCAGACGCACCACTGGCCGGGGAACATCCGCGAGCTGCGCAACGTGATCCACCGGGCGCTGCTGCTGCGGAAGGGGCCCATGATCGACGCGACCGACCTGTCGTTCGATCAGGAGGTGAACCCCGAGACCGGCATCGTCGTCCCCGAGGTGCCTCCGGGGATGACGCTGGAGCAGATGCTGGAGAAGCTCGAGCGACAGATCGTCGAGAACGCGCTGCGCCGGTACAACAACAACCGCGAGCGCGTCGCCCGCGAGCTCGGCGTCGCCCGGTCGACCCTGTTCAAGCGCCTCAAGGACTGGGGCATGACCCGGGGCGACGACGAATAGATCGTTTTCGATCCCCGCGCGTTCACCTCCTCAACGGAGGTGAACCGCATGAGCACCGCCCTCGCCCACCCATCCCTGGCCGAGCTCTACGCCCAGCATCGATCCCAGGCGCTCCGCATCGCGCGCCGGATCCTGCAGGACCCACAGGAAGCCGAAGACGTCGTACAGGAGGTGTTCACTCGCCTCTGGAGCCGACCCGACGCCGGCTTCGATGGCCGGAGCGCGTTCAGCACCTGGCTCTACCGGATCACCGTGAACAGCAGCATCAACGCCCTGCGAGCGCGTCGTCGTCGGGGGACGCTCACCCAGGTCAACGAGCCCCCGCTCACGCCCGAGGACGAAGCGCGGAGCCGGCAGGCCCGGGCGCACTTCGCCCAGGCCGTGACCGAGCTCGGTGGGCGCCAGCAGCAGGTCGTCTGGTTGAGAGAGCTCCGCGGCTTCAGCTACCCCGACATCGCGGCGCTGCTCGGGGTGCCCGAAGGCACCGTGAAGAGCACGCTCCACCGCGGTCGCGCGCGGGCGTACGAGCTCTTCCTCGCGCTCGAAGGCGCGGCTGCCAACGATGCCTAGTCGTCGCCCTTCTGGCCCACGAACTGGTCGTTCTTCTCCCTGAAGAGCACGTTGAAGGTCGTCAGCGAGCCATAGCAGCGCGTGACGTAGTGCTGCAGCTCGACCTTGTCCGCGTCGGAGAGCTTCGCGTTCGTGTTGATCTTCTGCTCCAGCGTGCGGAGCCGGTCGCGGATCATCACGACCTTGTGGAGGAGCTGGTCGATCGGGATCTCCTTCCCCTGCAGCTCCGAGTTCTTCGGGAGGATCTGGACCATCCCGCCTTCCCACTTGCTCGCGAGCGGCGGCGCGTTGACGTCTCCTGCAGCCTCGCGGAACAGCTCCATCAGCTCTTGTCGCGTCATTTGACCCAGCTCCTCTAGCTCGACCAACTCATCCGGTTCGCGTGCGCGGCGTACCACCTGGGGCGCGACGTTGCGGACCACGCGAGCGCGGCGGCTCTCCGAATCCGGCGGCAGCGCGGTCGTCGGGACCCCGCGCGGTGCGAACTTGTTGCAGATCGGCGCGCTCGGCGGGAAGTGCCCGCGCTCGGGGTTGAGCCGGCACGGCCCCACCCAGCCCCGGGCGTCGATCGAGTGCGGCGACCACAGCTTGCAGTTGCCACAGAGCCGTTCTTCGGGTGCGAAGGTGGGCAGTGGCGGAAGTGTGTCCGACATGGGACGGCTGTCATAACCCAGCCCGCCCTCGTTTGATCCATCCTCTGTACTTTCCCCTACAATGCCCGCCCTTTCACCACCCAGGGAGGCTGTCGACCATGAGCCGAGCGATCCCGCAAACGCGCAGCAACATCGGACGCGTTGCCGTTCCCGTCGCGGATGCGCCCGTCCGGCCGTCGCTCGTGCCAGCAGACGTGTGGCGTTCCTGGCAGCGTGAGCGCGAACGCGAATGCGAGGAGGACGAGCGCGTCGACGACCTGGACATCGTGGAGGTGATCACCTCGGGCGTGTCGTCCGTGGAACTGGACGCGGTCGCGCCGAAGCTCATGGAGGCGTTCCTGGGAACCTCGCGCCTCTTCGCCGACGTCGACTCCATCGCGCGGGCGCGGCTTTTCGGATGTTTCGGGGAGCGGCGGCTGCGCCCGGGCGAGAACCTGGTCACGCCCGGAGAGGTGTCGAACCTCGTCGCGGTGGTGATCTCCGGAAGACTCCGGCTCGAATTCCGGCCGCGAGGCGCCGAGGCAGCCCACCCGTTCGAACTGTACCCGGGCGAATTCGTCGCGCAGACCTCCGCGTTCACCGGTACGCCGTGTCGGACCCGCATCTCCGCGTCGGAGGAAGCCGTCCTGATGCTGCTGAGCCATCGCGCGCTGGCCGACCTGCTGCGCGACCTGCCCGCCCTCCGCGGAATGACCCAGCGGCTGCCGGCGCTCGCCCGGGCGATCGACCGCGACGTGTGGTGTGGCGCGACCGGGGTCACGGGGCTATGACCTTCCCGCTCCCGTGCCCGCTTCGTCCCCGCTCGATTCCCGCCGCCTGATCGCGCTCGTCGCCGCGCTGGCGGTCGGGCTCATCTTCTGGGACAGCCCGGCGCTCTGGCCGCTCAAGTTGCTGGTCGTGATGATGCACGAGTCGGGGCACGCGCTGGGGACGCTCCTGGTCGGCGGCTCGGTGGACCACGTCGTCCTCAACGCGAATGAATCCGGCGCGTGCCTCTCCCGGGTCCCCAACGGCCTTCTGGCGCAGGTGGTCGTCTACTCGTCTGGCTACGTGGGGAGCGCGGTCGCCGGCGCCGCCCTGCTGCTGGCGACGTTCCGATTCCGCCTGCGGCGAGCGGTCCTGGTCCTCACCTGCGTCTGGTTGGCGGTGATGGGCGTGGTGTACGCCGGCAACCTGTTCACCCTGCTCTTCTGCCTGGGAACGGCAGCCCTGCTCGCCGTCTGCGCACGCCTGCTGTCCGAGGGCGCGGTCGAGGTGATGAACCTGTTCACGGCGGCGTTCTCCGCCCTGTACGTGGTTTTCGACCTGCGCGACGACCTCTGGGATCACCGCGTCCGCGCGGTGAGCGACGCCGCGTTGCTCGCCGACCTCACCTGGGTGCCGGCCGTCGTGTGGGCCGTGCTCTGGTCGCTGTTCTCGCTGACGATCCTGGGCGCCGCCGCGTGGAGCGCGGTGCGGCGCCAGCACCGGCTCACGTCCGCGGACGCATTCGGAAGGCGACGAACGACTGCAGGTCCGGGAATCTGAAGTACGGGTTCTTTTCGCGCTCGCGCCCGAGCGAGGAGATCTGCACGTCGCCGTAGTCGTGTCCCGGCAGCAGACGGGTCTGCTCCGGCATTCGCATCAAGGTCTGGCTGATGGTGCGGTACAGGTCGTCGGGGTTGCCGCCCTTCATGTCACACCGGCCGCAGCCGCCGACGAACACCGTGTCCCCCGACGCCAGCGCATCGCCCGCCCACAGCGACTGCGAGCCGGGCGTGTGTCCGGGCGTATGGACCGCCTTCGCCTTCAGCGGGCCGATGTCGAGCGCCTCTCCCGCAGACAGCGGTCGCAGCGCGTCGCCCCCCATGCGGCGAAGCTCGGGAGAGAAGTCGATCTCCGCACGCTGTGCGTAGACCGGGACGTCGTGGCGCCGCAGCAGCTCGGGGAGCCCGTTGATGTGGTCGCCATGGCAATGCGAGACGAACGCGCTCACGATGCGCTTGCCGTCCTCCGCCGCTGCCCGCTCGATCGCGTCCACGTCCCAGGCAGGGTCGACCACCGTCACCTCGGGCGCGCCCTCCTGGCCCACGAGGTAGACGAAGTTGTCCATGGGGCCGAGCTTGAGCTGCCGCACGTAGAGCGCACCGCTCACTTCGCCCCTCCCAGCACCGGCGTGACGTCCACGATGACGTAGGTGGTGATTCCTCCGAACTCGGTCACCGGCGCCTGGCTCACCTTCACTGCGACGCGCTTGCCGCTGGGCGCCACCTGCGCGAGCTCGGCCGAGGTCGGCTTCCCACCTCCGCCCTCCCGCGCGAACGGGTCGGCCTGGTAGAGCACCTTTTCCTCGCCGCCGCCCGAGGTCGCACCGGTGACGAGCACCTTGCCCTGGCGAACCGTCGCCTTCAGCCGCTCGCGAACGTTGCCGGCGAGCTCGCCCGCCCGGGGGCTGAAGCCCTGCGACTTGAGCCACTCGCGCGCCTTCTCCACGTGCGCGTCGTCCGGGAGCTGGAATCGCTCAATCGTCTCGCCCGCGGCGTTGACCACGTGGAGGAGGTGGAAGCCCGCGCCTTCGCTGAACACAGAGAACGCGTAGCGCGTCTCGTCCGCCGAGAAGCCGCTGAACTTGCGGAGATCGCCGAGCTCAGCCGGTGCGGCGGTCCCGGCCGTCTGGGACGCCGCGGGGACAGGTCGGCGAAGCCCGAGCTTCTCACGCTGGACCACGTCCGAAATGGTCCTGACCTTGGCCACCGGACCCTCGACGAGTCTGGCCGGCCCGTTGAGCGATGCGGTCCCGACGGGCCTCTTCTGCGACGCGGTCTCGGCCGGACGCGCTTCAGGCGCCGGCTCCCGTTTGCACGCGGAGAGCGACACGGCGGACAACAACACGGCAGTCAAAGCGCCTCGATACATGCGTTTTCCTCCTCCGCCTTGGGCGGATGTGGGAGCGCCTCGTTCTTAGTTGAACGCGCGCCCGACCTCACGCGCGGATCAGCGCTCCACTCCCACGGAATCTCACAGGGTAGGTGCAACTTTTTTCTTACCTCGCAAGAGTTGCGAAGCATTGATTGCACCTGTCTGCCCGGCCAGCGAGTCTTTTCAAGAACTTGCGTCTGGGCCCGGAGTTGCATCGAATTCCGAACAATGTCCCGGAACCGTCGCGGATTCACATTGATTGAGATGATGGTCGCGGTGGCGATTGTCGGAATCCTCACCGCGCTCGCAACGTTCGCGTTGGGAGCGGCGACCCGATCGGCGCGCACCTCGGGCCAGAAGTTCGACATCGTCCAGCTGGTCCAGTTCGCCCGCAGCCGCGCCCAGGTCACCGGGGCGGACGTGTACGTCATCTTCGGAAACCTCGACAGCCGGGACGTCTCGTCGAGAGACGTGGCGCCGCGGGTGCTCGTCTATGAGGACGCGAACCGGAACCTGCGACTCGAGGCGAACGCCGACGACCTGATGGCCGCGGCGCTGGCCGATGAAACCAACATTCGCGAGGAGATCTCCGGCGCGGGAAGCTTCTTCGGTGAGAGCGGGCTGACGTTCGTTCCTCGCGACGAGGCTCTCGCGGTCCCGGCCTGCACCCTGGCCCGGCTCCCCACCTACCTTCCGGTCACCGCCGAGCGGGTGAACAACGGGAGCTGCACAGCGTGGTGCACCTTCTGTGAAGTCCAGCCCTCCGGTTGCACCGGAGCGATTCGCTTCACGCCGGACGGGATGGGCCGGATCGTCACCCGAACGGACGTCGCCGGGACCGGCGGCGTGCTCAGGCTTCTGGACCCGAGCGATCCCAACAACGCGACCTGCATGGCCATCGGCGAACCGAGTGGATTCGTCGTTGCCATCGACTGATCTGGTGCTTGCTATGAAGAAGAGCCGGAACGCACAGCGCGGGTTCTCGCTGATCGAGGCGATGGTCTCGATGGCGATCCTCGCCATCGGAATCCTGGGCGTGGCCCAGATGCAGGTCCTCGCATCGAACCAGAATGGACTGGCTCGACGGACCTCACGTGCCGCGGCGATCGCGCGTGATTTCGTGGAGACCGCCCAGCGCTGGACCTGGGACGACCCGCGGTTGCCGCTTGCGTCCGCGGGCTGCGGCGCAGCCTGGCCCAGCGGTTTCCCCATCCAGGAGGACGATCTGGGGAATGAGCGCACGCCCGCGCTGCAGGTCGACTTCACGGCAGAGCCCAACTCCAACCCGATCGCCTCTTCGCTGGCGACGAACATGGGCGGGCTCACCTTCGGCGGGTCCGTCTACACCGGAGCCGCCCCGACTCTCCTCGAGCTCGACGACGCCCAGGACACCGACGGCTTTCAGCTCGGGTGGACCGCACGCGACATCGATCCCGACACCGCCGCATGCGAGGGGCTCCTCGTGAATGTGGTGGTCCGCTACCACACCGGGGTTGGCGGACGGTACCGCAACTTCGTGACGACCTTCGTCCAGTACAACTCCGCCAACCTCGTGATGGCGGGTTCGCTCGCGGAGCAGATCTGACATGAGGCACGCTCGCGGCTTCACGCTCATCGAACTGCTGGTCACCACCGCGGTGATGGGGATCATCATGACGATGGTCCTCGGCGCGCTGATTGCGAACCAGCGCCAGTACGTCTCGCACGCCGACGTCGCCGACATCCAATCGAACCTCCGTATCGCCTCGATCCAGCTCAATCGCGCCATCACCCGCGCCGGGTATGGAGTCGATCCCAACTTTGCGGTGGAGACGCGCGCCCTCGAGGTGGACGGGACCGAGGTCGCAGGAGGCGGGCGCGACGGCTCCGGCCCGAACGGGAGCGACGAGCTGGTCGTCCACTTCCGCGACCCGCTCTTCAGTCGCCGGATCGCGTCCGCCAGCTCCGGACAGATCACCCTCGACGGGTCCGTCACCCTGGCCGACGGTGAGGAGATCGACGCGGGCCAGCGCCTGATGGTGGTCTGCGAGGATGGTTCGGCCGCGGCCTACGTGACGGCGAAGGACCGGGTCGAGGGAGCGACCACCACCGTCAACCTGGACCCCGACGGCCCCTTCCCCTTCCGGCAGCAGGACCGGCTCGACGCCACCGCGGGCGCGTTCCAGTGCCTGAGCGACGCAGGCGCGTTCCTGACCCGGGTCGAGCGGCGGCACTTCTACGTCGCGCTGCTCCAGGACCCGATCCACGGCGGCGGCCGGCCGGCGCTGATGCTTTCACGCGGGCTGGACCTCGATGGAGATGGGACGTTCGACGAACGCCCCTCCGGCTGGCCGAATGTGGCCACGGACACCGGGGACGCTGAAGTGATCGCGCTCGACGTCGAGCAACTCCAGCTCGCGTACGCCATCAACCGCCCCAACGCCGCGCTCGCGACCCGCTACGCGCTGGAGGCCGCGGGGCCGGACTCGGACGACAACTGGGTGTACGGCGACGACCCCGGCGTCCCAGAGGAGGCTCCGCCCTACACGACGGGCGCTTGGGCAGGCGCGGGAGCCCCCAACCCGCTCCGGCCGCCGGAGCTGGGCAGCGATGCGACCTGCCTGCCCGGCGACACGGAGGATCCGACCACCTGCGGCTACGGCGGGATGCGTCGCTATCTGGGCCACGTGGGAAACATCCGCTCCATCCGCTTCGCGCTCGGCGCACGCTCGCCGAGGGAGCTCCAGGAGCTGGCCGCCGGAACCGCCCTTCAACCCAATCCCAACGAGCCGGCGATCACGCTCGAGAACCTCGCCGGCGCGCTCACCCCCACCCGGCACCGCCGCCAGGTCATGCGCGGCTCGACGAGCCTGCGGAACGTGTTCCAGCGCAAGCACTTCCCACCGCCCGTCGACTCCTCTGGACAGCTCAACGTCGCCGGCGGCTAGGCGAAGGACTCCCTCATGCGGAAGAACCAAAGAGGCTACACACTGCTCACCGCGATGGTCGTGGTCCTCGTGATCACGATCCTCGTCGCTGCGGCCGTCATGTTCACCGGCCGCGAGGCGGCCAGCGCGTCCCAACACAAGCGCCGCGAAGCTGCCTCGAGCTGCGCGGTGGCGGCGCGCAACTGGGCGCTGTCGCAGATCCAGGGCGGCGTCGGCAGCCGGTTGAACAACACGAACATCACCGGGGCGCTCGACACCGGTGAGTACACCATCGTCAGCGGCCACATCGATGACCCCTCCGACGGTGGGACCAACGCGGTGGCGGAGTGCCCGCGCGAACTCCAGGGCGGCGCCGCGATGGATCTCACCAACACGACGTTGCACGGGCTCTCCGGCCCCGGTGGCCGCCAGTGCTACCGCATCGTCGCGAGTTGCCGTCACAACCAGACCGGCGACGTGACCGAAGTCGAATTCATGGTTCGTCTCGCTCTCTAGCGAGCGGAGAAAAGCTCATGGCCAGGATCTCCAGGATTCCTCTCAGCACAATTCAGGCGCTTCCCGTGCTCCTGCTCCTCTGGACGGCTGCCGCCGCCGAGGCCAGCGAAGCCGAATGCTGCCTCCGCGGGACGTCCACCGCGTTGTCCGCGGTCCACTCCCGGGG
>JBAWAM010000234.1:0-2730 GCA_049589315.1 Myxococcaceae bacterium | reverse complement strand
GACCTCGCAAGCGCTTGGCCTCGTCACCTTCGCGCTCGACGACATCGACTGGGAGGACGAGATCCGCGTGTTCCTGGAGGAGCGCGCCAGCTTTTCACCCGACGGACTCACCGGGCTCGAAGCCAATCTGCGCTTCGGCGGCCCGGAGACCATGGAGTCGAAAATCTTCGCCCGCCTCACCGCCTGGCAGAACTGGATCTTCCAGCGCCCGAACGCGGTGGGCGAACGCGGCGCCCTGTCGCTGTACGGCCAGGCCGGTCAGCGCCCCACCTTCGACATTCGCCGTACCTGATTGGAGAACTTCGACATGGGCCACATCAGCGACGAGAAGATCCCGAACAACGTCAACCTCTCCGAGGACAAGAAGCTCCAGCGCGCGCTCGAGCAGTGGCAGCCCAACTTCATCCAGTGGTGGATGGACATGGGGCCCGAGGGTTTCCAGGCGCGCGACGTGTACCTGCGCACCGCCATCAGCGTGGACACCGACGGCTGGGCGCACTTCGACTACGTCAAGATGCCCGAGTATCGCTGGGGCATCTTCCTCGCGCAGCCGGTGGCCGACCGGACGATCGGCTTCGGCGATCTCCTGGGGCAGCCGGTGTGGCAGGACGTTCCCGGCGAGCACCGCAACACCTTGCGCCGCCTGATCGTCACCCAGGGCGACACCGAGCCCGCGTCCGTCGAGCAGCAGCGGATGCTCGGGCACTCGTGCCCGTCGCTCTATGATCTCCGCAACCTCTTCCAGGTGAACGTGGAGGAGGGCCGGCACCTCTGGGCGATGGTTTACCTGCTCCAGCGCTTCTTCGGCCGCGACGGCCGCGAGGAGGCGGAGGAGCTGCTTCAGCGGCGCAGCGGGAATCAGGACCGGCCGCGCATCCTCGGCGCGTTCAACGAGCCGATCGAGGACTGGCTCTCCTTCTTCATGTTCACGATGTTCACTGACCGCGACGGCAAGTTCCAGCTGCTGGCGCTCGCCGAGTCCGGCTTCGACCCGCTCTCGCGCACGACCCGATTCATGCTGACTGAAGAGGCGCACCACATGTTCGTGGGCGAGACCGGAATCCACCGGGTGATCCAGCGCACTGCGCAGCTCATGAAGGAGGCGCCCGGCGGTGACGTGCGTGCGCTCGGCGGCATCGATCTGGCGACGCTCCAGAAGTACCTGAACCTCTGGTACACCCTGTCCCTGGACCTCTTCGGGTCGGAGATCTCCACCAACGCCGCGACTTTCTTCGCCAACGGGCTGAAGGGGCGCGCCAGGGAGGAGAAGTTCGAGGACCACGTCGCCATCGAAGGTGTGTACGGGATGGAGATTCCGAACGGCGCCGGTGGGCTGAAGCACGAGGACGTGGCCATCCGAAACGCGATGAACGAGGTGCTCCGCGACGGCTACGTCGAGGACTGCCAACGCGGCGTGGATCGGTGGAACAAGGTGCTGGCCGACGCGGGCTTCTCCGAGCGCCTCACCCTCCCCTCGCGGCGCTTCCACCGGGAGCAGGGACTCTTCGCGGGCGCGCACTTCACGCCCGAAGGCTCGCCCATCTCCGCGGACGAATGGAACCGCCGCAAGGACGAGTGGCTGCCCTCCGCGGCCGATCGCGCGTACGTGAAGAGCCTCCAGACGAAGCCGGTCACCGCGCCGGGGCAGATGGCGAACTGGATCGCCCCGCCCGCCCGCGGCATCAACTCCCGCCAGGTCGACTTCGAGTACGTGCGCGCCGAGGCGTAGCCGCCGACGTGTGTCGGCCTGTGCTACACACGCGGACGCATGGCCCGAACCACTCCGCGACGCCCTCGCCCGAACACCCCGACCGTCCGCAGGAAGCGCGCGAACGTTCCGGCCGCGGCTGCGGAGGTGTCCACCCCGCCTGAGCCAGCGCCGACGAGCTCCTCGCTCACCCGCAACAGCCTGCGCGCGCGGGTGGGGACGAAGAAGCGCTTCCTGGCGCTGGCCGGGAACATCGGCGCCGGGAAAACGACCGCGGCCAAGCTGCTCAGCCAGAAGCTGGGCTTCGAGCTCTTCGACGAGCCGGTGATAGA
Organism: Myxococcaceae bacterium; assembly: GCA_049589315.1. Taxonomy (GTDB): domain Bacteria; phylum Myxococcota; class Myxococcia; order Myxococcales; family Myxococcaceae; genus JBAWAM01. Next base: position 690 of record JBAWAM010000234.1, on the reverse strand, counting down.
TAACCGGTTCCTCCGCGAGTACTACGCGAACATGAAGCGCTGGTCGTTCACGCTTCAGCTCGAGTTCCTGATCCGGCGCGTGGAGCACCACGAGCTGATCCACAAGGTCCCCAAGAGCTGCGTGCAGGATCGGACCCTGTACGAGGATCCGGAAATCTTCGCGAAGTACCTGCACGGCCTGGGCAACATGAGCGACGGCGAGCTGGAGCTCTACTTCGAGTACTTCCAACGGCTGAGCCGGAGCATCGCGCGCCCGGACAAGGTGATCTGCTTCGACGTGGGGGACGTGGACGTGCTGCTCCAGCGGATCCGCACCCGCGGACGCGAGGAGGAGAAGGGCATCCAGGCCCAGTTCCTCCGCGGGCTGAACGGCTACTACGCCTCGTTCCCGCAGGTGCTCCAGAACAAGTACGGGATCGACTGTCTCACCATCGACGTGAGCGCAACGGACATCCGCACCGGCAGGGGACGCGAGGAGTTCCTCGACCGGGTGACCACGTTCGTCGCGTCGTAGTAACAGACGCGGGCGCCGGCAAACGTGAGCGCTGACGGCCCCTCCCCCGCCCTCGAACAGACTCTTCGGTCGACCCTCAAGATCCAACACATCTCGGATTGCGCTACCGCACTCGCTCGTGATCTACGGCCGCGATGGTTCCCTCGTGGGTTTCGGCTGAGGCCGTGGTTCGTGAG
>JBAWAM010000233.1:0-14941 GCA_049589315.1 Myxococcaceae bacterium | reverse complement strand
ATGTGCGCGGGCGGCTGCGCGTGGTGGCGCGGCGGACCGACCTCATCGTGACCGGCGGCGAGAACGTCTACCCGGCCGAGATCGAGGCGGTGCTCGCGTCGCACCCCGCGGTGGCCGAGGCCGCGGTGGTCGGTGTCGACGACGCGGTGTGGGGACAGGTTCCCGTCGCGCTGTGGTCACCGCGCGGTTCGTCGAGCGCGGCGGACGACTTCGAGGCGTGGATCCGGGCGCGGCTCGCCGGCTTCAAGGTTCCGAAGAGGTTCATCCGGGTCGAGGCGCTGCCGCGCACCGGCTCAGGAAAGGTGGATCGGGCACAGCTCCGGTCCTTGGTTTCGAACGAGGTGAAGACACGATGAACATCGCACCCGACACAATCGAGTATCTGGGCGAGGTCGAGGAGACCCTCAAGGGAATCCTGGTCGACTTCACGCCGAAGGATCAGCCGCCGGGCGACATGGCGATGACCGCGGCCCGTCACCTCTGCATCGGCGGGGGCGGGAAGCGGATCCGGCCCATCCTGGTGAGCTACTTCGCGCGCGCCCTCGGGGTTCGCGTCGATCAGCGGATCGTCGACGCGGGCGTCGCCGCCGAGATGATCCACACTGCCAGCCTCCTGCACGACGACGTGGTCGACAACGGCATGTTCCGGCGCGGCCGCCCGACGGTGAACTCGCTGTGGGGCAACGTCGTGGCCGTGATGAGCGGAGACCTCGTGCTCACGCTGGCGCTGGAGCGGCTCTCCCAGCACGACCTGGGGGTGATGCAGGAGGCGCTTTCGTGCGTCGCCGAGATGACCCGCGGGACCATCGCCGAGCTCGAAGCGCGGGGCGACCTGGCGCTGCCGCTCGAGCGGATGCGGTTCATCGCCGACGGCAAGACCGGCGCGCTGTTCGGCTTCTGTGGCGCCGCCGCGGCGCGGTTCGCGAAGAACGAGGATGCGTACGAGCGCTTCTCCGAGTTCGGTCGTCGCATCGGGATCGCCTTCCAGATCGCCGACGACGTGAGGGACCTCACGGGCGGGGACGCCGGCAAGCCGCAGTTCGCGGATCTCGGCTCCAGGACGCCGTCGCTGCCCGTCCTGATCGCCGCCCAGCGGGATTCGTCGGTGCGGCGCCGCATCTCCGATGCGTGGGCGTTCGGTTCGATGACGCCGGAGCGCCTCCGGGAGCTGGGGGAAGCCGTGCTGGCGACCGATGCCGTCGACGAGGCCGTCCGGCGGATGAAGCACGAGGTGTGTCGTGCACTCGACATCTTCACGCCCTATGCTGAGGTTCCGGGCGGCATGGAGTTGGTGGGACTGGCGCATCAACTTTCCACGGCGTTCGACGCGCGAGGGACGAATGAAGGGCTACGTGTGGACCGGCACTCCGGGGCAGCGGAGCAGCGCCGAGTCGTCTGAGATCGACGCCCTCCAGAAGTGGGAGGAGATCGCGGTCGACGCGGTCGGCAACTTCATCGAGTTCTGGGGCTTCAAGCGCAACCAGGGCCGGGTGTGGGGGCTGCTGTACCTGCGCGGAGCGGCGATGACCGCGGGAGAGCTCGAGAAGACGCTCTCCCTGTCGAAGGGTGGCGTCTCCATGCTCCTGCGCGATCTCGAGCGCTGGGGCGTGATCCTCCGCGTCCGGGAGCCGGGGAGCGCCGCGTGGAAGTACCGAGCCGAGTACGAGCTGATGAAGATGGTCCGCAGGGTGATCGAGGAGCGCGAGGGCGAGTTCATCGCCCGCATCCGCGCCGATCTCACCGAGGCCATGCGTCTGGCCCAGGCAGCCGGGAAGGTGCAGAAGGACCGGCTGGATCGCCTGCGGAGGATGAACAGCCTGGCCGACCAGATGGAGCGTGCGCTCCGGGTGTTCGTGAAGACCGCCCGGCTCGATGTAGGCGGCATCGTCGATGTGTTCAGAGAGCGCACCCACTGAAGCGGGCGAGCAAGCGTTCGAAGACCGTCACCGGGCATCCGGGGGCAATGGGAGCGCGACAGGCCGCTCCGTTTCAGGGCATGATGCGGGCATGACGACCAGCGCAGCCATCTCCGCCACCGTCACTCTGCAGTTCACCGACTTCTCCGCGTGGATCCCTGCGGTACTCGGATCCCTCCTGGTGCTCGTGGCGATGATGATGCGGCCTACGCTCAAGGCGGTTCCTGTCCGGTTCCGTCGTTCGCAGCGCCGCAACACCCGTCGCTGATGCCGAGCGCGTCGGCGCGCACTGCGCCGCTTCGCGCTGCATGGCCGGGGGTGAACAGGGTGATCGGCCTTCGCCTCAGGCGTGGCGTTGCCCGTGTGCCTGCCCAACCCTCCGGTAGCCGTAGCGACTCGCGATCTTCGCCATAAGTTCACCTTCGCAGCGTGGGACGCATCTTCCTTGAAGGGCCGAAGAGCGTTCCCTATAAGGGCGCCCGTTCGTCCGCCCTACATGCGAAGGAGCAACATCATGGCGCCTCCCGCCGGAGAGAAGATCACCCTCAAGAGCGGCAAGCTCACCGTTCCGAACAACCCGATCATCCCCTTCATCGAAGGCGACGGCACGGGCCGCGACATCTGGCGCGCGTCCGTTGCGGTCTTCGACGCCGCCGTCCAGAAGGCCTATGGCGGCCAGCGCAAGATCTCCTGGTACGAGGTGCTCGCCGGGGAGAAGGCGTTCAAGACGGTCAACAACTGGCTGCCGGATGAGACGGTCACCGCGTTCCGCGAATACCTCGTAGGCATCAAGGGCCCGCTGACCACGCCCATCGGCGGAGGCATCCGTTCGCTCAACGTGGCCCTGCGCCAGATGCTGGACCTGTACGCGTGCGTCCGCCCGGTCCGCTACTTCCGGGGCGTTCCCTCGCCGGTGAAGACCCCGGAGAAGGTGGACATGGTGATCTTCCGTGAGAACACGGAGGACATCTACGCGGGCATCGAGTTCGAAGCCGGCAGCGAGACCAATGCGAAGTTCCTCGGGTGGTTCAAGGAGACCTTTCCGAAGGAGTATTCGAAGATCCGCTTCGGCCAGGACGTGGGCATCGGGATCAAGGCGGTGTCGAAGGAAGGCACGCAGCGGCTGGTGCGCTCCGCGCTCGAGTACGCCGTCCGCGAGAAGCGGAAGAGCGTCACGATCGTCCACAAGGGCAACATCATGAAGTACACCGAAGGCGCCTTCCGCAACTGGGGCTACGAGCTCGCGGCAAAGGAGTTCGCTGACAAGGTCTACACGTGGGATCAGTGGGAGGCCACCAAGGCGAAGAGCGGTGAGGAGGCGGCGAACAAGGAGCAGAAGGAGGCGCTCGCCTCCGGTCGCGTCCTGGTCAAGGACGCCATCGCCGACATCACGCTGCAGCAGGTGCTCACGCGTCCGGACGAGTTCGACGTGATCGCCACGCTGAACCTCAACGGCGACTACCTCTCCGACGCGCTTGCGGCGCAGGTCGGCGGCATCGGCATCGCCCCGGGCGGCAACATCAACTACGTCACCGGTCACGCGGTGTTCGAGGCTACCCACGGCACCGCGCCGAAGTACGCCGACCAGGACAAGGTGAACCCCGGCTCGGTCGTCCTCTCCGGCGAGATGATGTTCCGCCACATGGGTTGGAACGAGGCGGCGGACCTCATCATCAAGGGCATGGATGGCGCCATCGCGGCGAAGACGGTGACCTACGACTTCGCCCGCCTGATGCGGAACGAGGGCGATAAGAGCGTGACCGAGGTGAAGTGCTCGGAGTTCGGGCAGGCCATCATCAAGCACATGTAATCGGGCAAGAAAGGGCAGGGGGTAGAACATGGCGAAGAAGAAGATCGGTCTCATCGGCGGTGGGCAGATCGGCGGCAACCTCGCGCTGCTCGCGATGCAGAAGAACCTCGGCGACGTGGTGCTCTACGACATCCCCCAGGCGGAGGGATTGGTGAAGGGCAAGGCGCTGGACATGAACCAGCTCGCCGCGGTGGACGGCTACGACTGTCGCATCACCGGCACCACCGACTGGAAGGACGTCGCAGGTTCCGACGTGGTGATCATCACCGCAGGCGTGCCCCGCAAGCCGGGCATGAGCCGTGAGGACCTGCTGGAGATCAACCTCAAGATCATGAAGGACGTGGCGACCAATCTGAAGAACCACGCCCCGGACGCCTTCGTGATCAACATCGCCAACCCGCTGGACGCGATGGTGTTCGCGCTTCAGAAGATCACCGGCTTCAAGAAGAACAAGGTGATCGGAATGGCCGGCGTGCTCGACACCTCGCGCTTCAAGTGCTTCGTGGCCGAAGCCCTCAACTGCTCCATCGCCGACATCCAGGCGCTGGTGCTGGGCGGCCACGGCGACGACATGGTGCCCATCCTCCGGACCGCGACCGTGGGCGGCGTGCCCCTGACCGAGCTGCTCCCGAAGGAGAAGCTGGACGCGATCGTCGATCGCACCCGCAAGGGTGGCGGAGAGCTCGTGGCGCTGTACAAGACCGGATCGGCGTACTTCGCGCCCGCGTCGTCCGCGATTGCGATGGCGGAGAGCTACCTGCACGACCGCAAGCGGATCATGCCGGCGGCGGCGCTGCTGGAGGGCCAGTACGGCATCAACGGCTACTTCTTCGGCGTGCCGGTGACCATCGGCGCGGGCGGCGTCGAGAAGATCCACGAGATCCAGCTCAACGACGAGGAGAAGAAGGCGATCAAGACGTCCTTCGACTCGGTGAAGAAGACCGTGGACGAGGTGAAGCTGTAGTCGACGCGCGTCTCGTCGCGTGATGTGTTCCGGCCCGCTTCGGCCCGGGGATTCGATCCCGGCGTCGAGGCGGGCCGAGTTCTTCCATGGGGCTGGCGAACCGAGCTCGACGATTCACGTGAGGGTGTGCTGGTCATCCGCATGTTCAACGCGACGCCAGCGGGGGAAGAGATGCTCGGGGTCGAGGTCGAGCTCCGCCGCACGTCGCGCTGATAGGTGACTCAGAATCCTCTTGTGACCAGAAAGATCGAAGCGTTAAACAGGTCAGCCCCTGATGGTTTAGCGGCCGACCGGGCTAGAGCAACATCACAGCAGCGTCATTTGAGGGGAAGTCCCGAATGAAAATCCACGAGTACCAGGGCAAGGAGATCTTCCGGAAGTACGGTGTGCCGGTGCCAAACGGCATTCTCGTGCACACGCCCGAGGAAGCGGAGAAGGCTGCCCGCGAGCTCGGCACGAAGGTCGTGGTGGTGAAGGCGCAGATCCATGCCGGCGGTCGCGGTCTTGGCGGCGGCGTGAAGCTGGCGAAGAGCCCCGAGGAGGCGAAGGAGCTCGCTTCGAAGATCCTCGGGATGATGCTCAAGACGCATCAGACCGGCCCTGAAGGGCAGAAGGTGCGCAAGCTCTACATCGAGCAGGGCCTGGACATCGGTCGCGAGCTGTACCTCGGTGTGACGCTCGATCGCGCCACCTCGCTCATCACCTTCATGGCGTCGGCCGAAGGCGGCGTGGAGATCGAGGAAGTCGCGGCCAAGCACCCCGAGAAGATCTTCCGGGAGGCAGTGGACCCGGCGGTCGGCTTTGCCGACTTCCAGGGGCGCAAGCTCGCCTACGCGCGGGGCCTCGAGGGACCGACGGTCAACAAGTTCGTCGGCTTCGCCAGGGCGCTGTACCAGGCGTTTGTCGACACCGACGCGTCGCTGGCGGAGATCAACCCGCTGGTGATCCTGAAGGACGGCGGAGTGGTCGCGCTCGACTCCAAGATGGACTTCGACGAGAACGCGCTCTACCGCCACAAGGACATCCAGGCGATGCGCGATCCCGACGAGGAGGACCCGAAGGAGCTCAAGGCGAAGGAGCTCGACCTCGCGTACATCTCGCTCGAAGGCAACATCGGCTGCCTGGTGAACGGCGCCGGTCTGGCCATGGCGACGATGGACACGATCAAGCTCGTCGGCGGCCAGCCCGCGAACTTCCTCGACGTCGGTGGTGGCGCTTCGAAGGAGAAGGTCTCCGCTGCGTTCAAGCTGATCCTCGCAGATCCGAACGTGAAGGCGATCCTCGTCAACATCTTCGGCGGCATCATGAAGTGCGATGTGATCGCCGAGGGCGTGATCGCTGCTGCGAAGGAGGTCCAGCTCAAGGTGCCGCTGGTCGTGCGCCTCGAGGGAACGAACGTGGAGAAGGGCAAGGAACTGCTCCGCAACTCCGGACTGACCATCATCCCCGGAGACAACCTGCGCGACGCCGCAGTGAAGGCAGTGGCCGCTGCGAAGGGACAGGCCTGAACATGAGCATCCTGATCAACGAGAAGACGAAGGTCATTGTCCAGGGCATCACCGGTTCGGCAGGGTCTTTCCACGCCGGCCAGATGGCGGACTACGGCACGAGCGTGGTGGGTGGCGTGACGCCGGGCAAGGGCGGCACGAAGTTCCAGGAGAAGGTTCCCATCTTCAACACCGTCGAGCAGGCGGTCCGCGAGACCGGCGCCAACGCGTCCGTGATCTTCGTTCCGCCGCCTTTTGCGGCCGACTCCATCATGGAGGCCGCCGACGCGGGCGTGGAGCTGATCGTCGCGATCACCGAGGGCATCCCGGTGAACGACATGGTCAAGGCGAAGCGCTACCTGCAGGGGAAGCCCGGCGTGCGCCTGCTCGGGCCGAACTGCCCCGGCCTGATCACTCCGGGAGGTAAGGCCAAGATCGGCATCATGCCCGGCAACATCACCCGGCCCGGTCGGATCGGCGTCGTGTCGCGCTCCGGCACGCTGACGTACGAGGCGGTGTTCCAGCTCACCCAGCTCGGGCTGGGTCAGTCCACCGCCGTGGGCATTGGCGGTGACCCGGTGAACGGCACCAACTTCGTGGACGTCCTCAAGCTGTTCAACGACGACCCCGAGACCGATGCGGTGATCATGATCGGCGAGATCGGCGGCAGCGCCGAGGAAGAGGCCGCCGCCTACGTCGCGAAGGAGTTCAAGAAGCCGATGGCGGGCTTCATCGCGGGCGTCTCGGCGCCTCCGGGCAAGCGGATGGGTCACGCCGGCGCGATCATCTCGGGCGGGAAGGGCACTGCCGCCGAGAAGATCAAGGCCATGAAGGCCGCCGGCATCGTGATGGCGGACTCCCCGGCGGAGCTCGGCACCACCCTGCAGGAGGCGGTCAAGCGGGGCGCGCCGAAGAAGTAGGCAGCTCGCTGCTGTTTCAGGTTCTACGCCGCTGCGTCCACGAGGTGCAGCGGCGTTTTTCATGGGCGGGAGACCGCACGTTCGGCTCGACTTCCGGCGCCGGCTGCGGTACGCGGCCCCTCAAATTTCCCAACGAGGAACTCACATGGCCATCGAGCGCACGCTGTCGATCATCAAGCCGGACGGACTGGAGAAGGGCGTCATCGGGAAGATCATCTCCCGCTTCGAGGAGAAGGGCCTCAAGCCGGTCGCGGTCCGCCTGCAGCAGCTCTCCCAGAAGGAGGCCGAGGGCTTCTACGCGGTCCACAAGGAGCGCCCGTTCTTCAAGGATCTGGTGACCTTCATGACCTCCGGCCCTGTCGTCCTGATGGTGCTCGAGGGTGAGAACGCCGTCCTCGCCAACCGCGAGATCATGGGCGCCACCAACCCGGCCAACGCCGCCCCGGGGACCCTCCGCAAGGACTTCGCCACCAACGTGGAGAAGAACACCGTCCACGGCTCGGACAGCCTGGAGAACGCGAAGAACGAGATCGCGTACTTCTTCCGCGAGACCGAGGTCCAGCCGTACAACTGGATCAAGTAGTCGCTGAAGCGATTCGCTTCGTTCAGTCGAGCCCTCGGTGCCCCCAGCGGTGCCGGGGGCTTCGTCGTACCGGGGGCAGTGTCAGTCGAGGCCGTCGGGGCCGACCTTCGGAGGAGGCCGTTCTTCCTTGCGCTCGTATCGACGCCGGACCCGTTCCGGTGGACGGTTGGGCAGGGGCATTCGCGAGGCCCGCTCCGTCCGGGCAAGGATCATCCCGCGCAGCGCGGCAATCTCGGGGCTCATGTTGATGGGCTGGCGAAGTCCGCCCCCGCGAGAAGCCGTGAGCTCCAGCAATTCGTCGAGAAATGCAGAGGTCACCGAGGCCACCTCAGCGAAGTCGAAGACGATCCACCTCCGATGCTCGATGGATTCGCTGATCCTGCGTGCGTCGCGCCGGGTCCTGAGGTGCAGGTGGTCCAGTCCGGCGAGCGCAACGTACGCAAATTCGCGAACCTCTTCCGCAATGTCCGCCCAGAGCGAATCGATGGGGGCTCTGCGCGCCACGCCCCACCACGCCCGTCCCCACCCCGGGCCGCGAGCGTACTTCGCGCCCCGATTGCTTCCGTCTCTTCTGAGTTCGTCCGAGTCGATCAGCTCGCTCAGCAGCGCCGTCGTGCGCTGGCGCGACAGCCGAAGCAGGCGCGCCAGGTCTCTGTTCTTGAACGAGCCGTGCGCGAGCAGCAGCGTGTCCACCGCATCTCTCACCCTGTCCATGGACGCGCTGTTTTGCGAGAGGTGTGCCGGTCCCGCGCTGGGCTCACTCCGAGAGAGCGGCCCTCTGGGCGACGCTGACCTGGGGCCGCCACTCTGGCCGGGGCCGTCTCGAATGTGGGACGGTGGCCCGTGGAGGCATGGGGCGGGCCGGGCCAAAAACCTCGGATCGAGGAAAACACGACCTCCGCAGGTCATTCTTGCTACCGAAGGGCGCGGAATCACTGGCAGTTCGAAGCAGGGAATGACTCGCGGAACTCCGAGTCATATCCGATTCAGTTCCAGCAGGCCCCCCTCCAGAAATGACCACGATCGCTGCAAGTCATTCCAACGCGCCAACCCGGCGAAACCACGAGGAATCTTCGCTCGGAATGACTTTCGCAGCCTGCGTTTTCCTCGATCGAGGTCTGAAAGCGACCTGGGCAGGGGCCCCACAGTTGGGATGCGCTCATCGTGTGGGGCCTTGTCCGAGACCGTTGATGCCGAGCGCCGTCGTGGATGTCGGCGCCTTCCAGATTCAGCGGAGCATGGGGCCGCGCATAGTTGACGCAGGGCGGTTCGTTCACAGTGGCATGGCCGAATCCGGTCGTCGGAAAATGGGTGGCTTCTCGAAGGGGACGCGGCAGCGGGTAGGGCTTGCCGCGGCCCTGGTGGGTGCGCCCGAGTTGCTCGTCGGCACCTATTGCTACTCGGTTACTTCTCTCCGCGGGTCCCGCCGCGAATGCGCCGCCACAGCTTTTTGAGAAGTGATGGGGGCCGCGCCCGCTGAGCCCAGCCCATTGCGTGCTCGAGGGCAATGGCGTCCGTCATGGGACGATGTCCCTCCAGTGCGTCGGCGAGGTTACGTGCCAGCGCGGGCTATTGTTCACGCGTGATGGGCGGGTAGAACCCGGGAAAGGCAGGCATGTCGTTGCGCATCCAGGCAGGGGTACGAGGGTCACGCGGCGTAGGGTGGGGGAGCCCCGCGCACTGAGGCCATTCATGCAGAGCGGACCGTGGCCAATCCGCTCGACGAGCAGCACGTGCACGCGCGCGGCGCACCGCGGGCAGCGGGCAGCGTGGAGAAGTAGTACGTCATCGGGCCCTCCTCGCCGCGGAGTCCAACGAGGCGCAGCGGGAGAAGAACCGGAAGGCTATCCCCGGGTCCGGGTTGGAGCAGGGGGCGGCGGGGGCGGGTTCGGCCCAGGGCGACGCGGCTGCTGCTCGACAGGGGGAATAACCCGATGTGGCGGCGAGGGGAGTCCCGAGATGCAGGGGTCGGCCCAGGGGCAGTGACGGACGATCAGGAACTCTCCCGCGTTCACCGGGCCGCTCGTCACGTTCACGGTATCGAGGCAGCGAGACCATCGGTCCTTCCAGCAGGCCTCGTCGACCTTCGCAGGCGGGTTGAGCCGAGGCGGCTCCTCGCTGTGTCGGTCCGCTTCGACGAAGCACCACTCGCCCGGGGGGAGCTGGAGCTCGAACCGCCCGTCGGCGCCGGGCGTCACGCGGGTGAACGGCGCGTCCCCTGAATTGCGTGTTCCCGGAAGGACGAGCAACTCAGCTGAGCTTCCGCGGGGCGCTGCGGGGTCCATGGTGAAGTGGCCTCCGGCACCTCCGCAGAACGGCTTCGACTCGAGCAGGCGTCCCGTGACCGTGTGGCGCGCGGGAGGGGAGGGCGGCGGAGGCGGAAGACGTCCCTGCGTGCACGGTCGCTCCCACGGACACTTCTCGTGGATGTCGATGTTGGCCTGCAGCGGCGAGTCGACGACCTCCCAGATCGCGAGACAGGTTCGCCATTCGGCTTCGGCACACTCGAGCACCTCGGGGGGGAGCGCCTCGTTTGTCCCGGGGATCTTCGCCCGCTCCCGCCGGTCCTCGGTGACCACGCACCAGGTGCCCGGTGGCAGTGCGCCCTCGAATCGGCCTTCGGCGTCCGTGCGAAGCTCGAGCACGGGCGCGGTGGTCGAGTTCTCCAGGCCGGGGCGAACGAGGAGCACGCCCTGCCAGGGCCGTGGCGGGTTCGGCTCGGTCGCAGGCGGCGCCAACCCGCCGGCGCAATGCGACGGCGCGATCCGCGACACCTGGCCGGTCACGGGAACGGGAGGGGCCTCGGTGGGGGCGGGTTTGGGCCCCGTGGAGTGGGCACAACCCGCGCCGAGGAGGACGGATGAGAGGAGCAGGGCAGTCGAGCGCATGGCTACCCTGCAGGACGACAGGGACCGTGCCCAGATTCAAGCGCGTACGCCTGTCCGGTCTCCTTTGACTTCCCCCCTGGGCCTGTGGGAAGCGTCCACCCCCACCCAGCCGTTCCTACTTGAAGCAATGTCGTCGTCCTCTGCCGCCCCAACTCCCGTCGCGCCCGTCGCCGCCCCGGCGAAGGTGGATCTCTGCAGCCTCACGCTCCCGGATCTCACCCGGTTCTTCACCGAGACCCTGGGCGAGCGCCCCTTCCGGGCCGCGCAGCTCTACCGCTGGGTGCACCAGCGGGGCCTCACCGACTTCGATGAGATGACCGACCTCTCGAAGGCGCTCCGGCAGAAGCTGAAGGAGACGGCCACCTTCAAGCCGCTGGCGAAGGACCTCGAGCAGCGCTCCGTCGACGGGACGATCAAATATCGATGGAAGACCTGGGACGGCCGGTACATCGAGTCCGTCTACATGCCCTCCGAGGACCGCAAGACGCTCTGCGTCTCCACGCAGGTGGGGTGCGCCATGGGCTGCACCTTCTGCGCGACCGGAACGCTCGGGCTGAAGCGGAACCTCACGCCGGGGGAGATCGTCGCCCAGGTCCACGCGGTGAACCGCGAGGTCCGCGCCAACGAGAACCTCGAGACCCTCCGCCCGCTCTCGAACCTGGTGTTCATGGGCATGGGCGAGCCGCTCCACAACTTCGAGAACCTCAAGAAGGCGCTCACCATCCTCCAGTCGGAGGACGGGCCGAACTTCTCGCACCGCCACATCACCGTCTCCACCGTGGGGCTCGTTCCGATGATCGAGCGCTTCGGTCAGGAGACGGACGTGAAGCTGGCGATCTCGCTGAACGCGACCACCGACGAGCAGCGCTCGAAATCGATGCCGGTGAACCGGAAGTGGAACATCGCCGCGCTGATGGACGCTTGCCGGAAGTTCCCGCTCCGGCAGGGGCGGCGGATCACCTTCGAGTACGTGCTCCTCAAGGGCTTCAACGACACGGACGAGGACGCCCGGCGGCTGATCGAGCTGCTCGAGGACATCCCGGCCAAGGTGAACCTGATTCCGTACAACGAGAACGCCGGGCTGGGGTACAACACGGTCGAGGAGCAGAGGGCCGAGCGTTTCCGGGAGCTCCTCTCGAATGGGCATGTCGCAGCGTTCATCCGGAAGAACCGCGGGCGGGACATTTCGGCTGCGTGTGGCCAGCTCGCGAATGTAGACAAGGACCAGCCGGCAGAACCTGGCACGCAAGCCTGCGACCTTTCTTGACAATCCTCGGGCGTAGCAAGTAGAAGCCGCCCCTCTTCAACGGAGTTATCTGATGGCCGTCGTTCTTCGTCTTGCTCGCGCGGGTGCCAAGAAGGCCCCTTACTACCACGTCGTCGCCACCGACTCGCGGAACCCCCGCGACGGTAAGTTCATCGAGGCAGTGGGCGCGTACGACCCCAACCTCAACCCGCCGAAGATCGCGTTCAACCAGGACCGCCTCGCGTACTGGCTGAAGATCGGCGCGCGTCCGTCGGACACCGTCCGCGACCTGATCAAGAAGCTCGCCAAGACCCAGCCGGCGGCTTAGTCGCCACTTTCTGCGTTGGAAGCGCTCATCCGCTACATCGCCCGCTCCCTCGTCGACAAGCCGGAGGAGGTTGAGATCCGCGCCTCCGAGGCCGAAGGCGGTCACCTGTACGAACTCAAGGTGGCCGGCGAAGACGTCGGGAAGGTGATCGGCCGTGATGGCCGGACGGTGAACGCCATTCGAACGCTCCTCGCAGTCGCTGCGCAGCGTCAGGGAACGCGCGCGCGGCTCGAGATCCTGGACGACCGGCGCTCCCAGCAGTGACAACTCCTCATCTGCAGGTCGGCTACGTCGCGAAGGCCCACGGGCTGCGCGGCGAGGTCACCGTCCGCACGTTCGACGCGGCTTCCACCGCGCTCCTCGAGGTGGACCGGGTTTTCGTGCGTACTCGGGATGGCGCCGAGCAGCTCCTCACGATCGAGTCCGCTCGACCGGCCGCGAAGGACCTGCTCATCGCGTTCGAGGAGATCCTGGATCGCTCCGCCGCCGAAGGTCTGGTGGGCGCGACCCTCTTCGTGTTCCGGGACGACCTCGAGCCGCCGGGCGAGGGCGAGTACTTCCAGGGCGATCTCCTTGGCCTCGAGGCGTTCACCGAAGAGGGGGAACCGGTCGGCCGGGTCGAGGAGCTCCAGGACCTGGGCGAGGTTCCGAACCTGGTGATCCGCAAGGGGAGCGAGGAGCTGATCCTCCCGTTTGTGGAGGCGTTCGTTCCCGAGGTGGACCTCGAGAAGGGTCGCATCACCATCCGGCGTCCCGAGTACCTCGAGTAGACCCAACCATGCTGCGCTTCGACGTCCTCACGCTGTTTCCCGCGATGATCCGGGGCTACGTGTCCGAGAGCATCCTCGGAAAGGCCCAGGAGCGCGGGCTGCTGGACGTGCACGTGACGGACATCCGCGACTTCGCCGAGGGGAGGCACCGGGTGTGCGACGACGCCCCGTATGGCGGCGGAGCAGGCATGGTGATGAAGCCTGAGCCCGTGGTCGCAGCGATCGAGCAGGCGCGGGTCCGGCTCCCCGAGGCGCGCGTCTTCCTGATGAGCCCGCGGGGCGAGACGTTCACCCAGGCCAGGGCGCGAGACCTGGCTGCCGGGGAAGGTGGGCTGATCTTCGTCTGCGGCCGCTACGAAGGCCTCGACGAGCGGGTGATGAAGTACGTCGATGGCGAGATCTCCGTCGGAGATTTCGTCCTCACCGGCGGAGAGCTCGCGGCGCTCACCGTGCTGGATGCGGTCGCTCGCCTGCACCCCGGCGTGCTGGGGAACGAAGCCTCTCCGACGGCCGAGAGCTTCGAAGAAGGCCTGCTCGAGCACCCCCACTACACGCGCCCGCCCGTGTTTCGAGGGGACGCGGTGCCGGCGGTGCTGCAGTCGGGCGACCACGCCCGCATTGCCCGGTGGCGGCGGTGGCACCAACTCCAGATCACGAAGGCGAGGAGGCCTGACCTGTTCGCCCGGCTGGAGCTCTCCAAGGCCGACCTGAAGTTGCTTGAGAAGTCAGAGGAACAGTTGTAGCGAGGAGCCTGTTCGTCGAAGTCGAACAGCAGACTTGTAGGACAGGCGCGGCTCTGCTAGTTACGCCGCCCTTCAGTTTCGACCGGAGTTTTCAATGCGTCGCAGTGCGCTCGAGTACATCGAGAACAAGCAGGTCCGCCAGGACGTGGCGGAGTTCCGCACCGGAGATACCGTGCGGGTTCACTGGAAGGTGCGCGAGGGTGACAAGGTGCGCGTCCAGCCGTTCGAGGGCATCGTCATTCGCAAGACGAAGGGCCAGAACCGCGCGAACTTCACCGTTCGCAAGGTGAGCTACGGCGTCGGCGTGGAGCGCATCTTCCCGCTGCACAGCCCGCTCTACGAGAAGATCGACGTGCTCAGCCGCGGCAAGGTCAATCGAAACCGCCTCTTCTATCTCCGCGCCCTCCGCGGCAAGAAGTCCCGCGTCGAGACGATGGACGAGACGCGCACGCCGGCCGGCAAGGCCCGCGCCCACGCCGCCCAGGCGTAGGCAGGCTGCAAGCTGCGCAGCGCCGCATGGGGAGTGTTCCGAAAGGGACACTCCTCTTTGCGTTGCGGGATAAGATGGCCGTCGCATGTACTTCCTGGAGTTGGCCGCGCAGGGCGTGAAGGGCTGTTCGCCGACCACGCGCGCGGCGCTGAATCCTGGCTACGTCGTTCTCCGTCCCCCTTTGGCCGAACCCTTCGCGCTGGGCGGGCTTTCCCTGTCGCTCCTGTACGCCGACGGGCGGGGAGGGGATGCCGCGTTTGCTGCGCAGAGTGGAGCGAAGGTGGCGTTCACGCTCCAGGGCCCTGACCTCGTCACCTACCGGCTCGTGCGAGAGCTCGGCGGGGCGGGCGCGCTGCAGCGGCTGAATCGGGCGGCGCAGCGGTTCGAGCTCGTCACCCAGGACGCGCAGGAGATGGGTCAGTTCCTCCGCGCCCAGGTGGGCCTTCCTCAGCGCACCCAGTTCGAGTTGCTGTTCACGCTCGCGTCGTCCCAGTTGCCCTCGAAGAGGCCACAGACCGCGGCTCCAGCGTCGCCCCCTCTCCAGAAGCCGACGCTCGCCCAGGCCACCCAGGTCCGCGCCGCCGAGGACCTCGTCGAGGCGGAACGAAGGGTCCAGGAGCTCGAGCGCGAGCTGGCGCTGTCCCAGTCGGTCGACCAGCTCCAGTTCAAGCTCGACGGGATCGCCTCGCAGATGTTCGAGCTGGAGACGAAGCTCAAGAGCACCCAGAGCCTTCGGGATCAGCTCGCAGCGGCGCAGTCCGCGTTCGAGGCCGCCCCGACGCCGCAGTCCCTCGGG
>JBAWAM010000232.1:0-1650 GCA_049589315.1 Myxococcaceae bacterium | reverse complement strand
GTGATCCGGAACCTGGTCGAGGAGGCGGTCCTCGCGGACTCGGTGGGCGTGGACTTCATCGGCGTGGGAGAGCACCACCGCGACGACTTCGCGGTCTCCACGCCGGAGACGGTCCTCGCTGCCATCGCCTCCCGAACGCAGCGTATCCGGCTGGGCTCGGCGGTCACCGTCCTCAGCTCGGACGATCCGGTGCGGGTCTTCGAGCGCTTCGCCACCGTCGATGCGGTGTCCAACGGACGCGCCGAGGTGATCCTGGGACGGGGCTCCTTCATCGAGTCCTTCCCCCTCTTCGGCTTCGACCTCCGCCAGTACGAAGAGCTCTTCAACGAGCGGCTCGATCTCTTCTCCAGGCTGCTGACCGAGAAGGCCGTGACCTGGAGCGGGAACACGCGCGCGGCGCTGAAGGACAAGGAGGTCTACCCCAAGACCGAATCCGGGAACCTGAAGACCTGGATCGGCGTGGGCGGCACGCCGGAGTCCGTCGTGCGCGCCGCGCGCTACCGGATGCCGATGATGCTCGCGATCATCGGAGGGAATCCGCGTCGGTTCCTCCCCTTCATCGATCTCTACAAGAGCACCACGGAGAAGCTGGGCACACCCCAGCACCCATTGGGCATGCACTCCCACGGCTATGTCGCCGACACCGACGAGCGCGCGCGTGAAGAGCTCTGGCCCCACTACCGGGCGATGCACGAGCGCGTGGGTCGCGAGCGTGGGTGGGGGCAGCTGACGCGCGAGTCGTTCGAGCGCGAGATCGCCCACGGCTCGCTGTACGCCGGCTCGCCGGAGACGGTGGCGCACAAGATGGCGTCGACAATCCGCGATCTCGGCGTGAGCCGGTTCGACCTCAAGTACAGCTGTGGTCCTCTCCCCCACCCGCAGATGATGCGCAGCATCGAGCTCTACGGAACCCGGGTGATCCCGATGGTGCGGGAGCTGTTGGCGTGAAGGGGACGTGCGCGCTGGGAACCTCGACGACGCGTGACGCGACCGACGCGCCGGCTCCCGGCACCCCGACGAGTGCAGCCACTGCCGATGAGGAGGCGGAGATGTTCGGGGGCTTCGCGGCCTGGTGGCCGCTCACTGCCGCGGAGCATCGCCGCAGCGCTGCGCATCGAATCCCCATCGTGTCGGTAGCCGTCACTGTGCCGCGCACAAGGTTCCGTCGAATATTTTCCGGGCGCTCGGCGATCCCTCGGTTCCCTTCGGACGCATCGAGGGAATCAATGTTGCTCGTTGAAAACGGCGAGCAACGCCCAATTACTGAATTGCCTGTATAATTGAGTTCATGCCGAAACCCATCCAGGCGTGTGTTTCCTTCGCTGCGATCGCTTTCCTGGGCCTTACCGGTTGCGATGATTCGTTTTGCCACAAGGTTCAGCCGCGATGCGCATTCGACCTGAGACTCGCGCATTCATGGGAGGAGGGTAGATACGAATTCGAGTTCCGACGCGACGGCAGTTCGGTTCTCTGCGCGGCACAACTCCCACTCGCTGACGGTGCGAACTTCGCCTGCGATGATGGTGGCAACTATTTCCAGGATCCGTTTGATCGTCAGGATCAGAACCGGCCTTTCCCGGAAACCATTCGCTTCTTCTCGACACCGGAGCAGGTCGAGGTCGTTATCCGCCACGACGGCGGCGAGATCGC
>JBAWAM010000231.1:0-8886 GCA_049589315.1 Myxococcaceae bacterium | reverse complement strand
TGGATGTTGTTCAAAAGGAGATCCGCTTGAACGGATTCGAGCTCCGGAACCTCCCTGAGCAGCTCAATCTGGCGGACGTCTTTCTCTATCGACAGGCGGCACGACATCCGGATGCCCCCGCCCTCCTCCACGACGGCGGGACGATCACGTACCGGCAACTCACGCAGTCCGTCGATCAGGCCACCGCCGTCTTCAAGGGCCTGGGGCTCGAACCCGAGCAGCGGGTCCTGCTCATGTTGCCCGACGTCCCGCAGTTCGCCTCCGCCTGGTTTGCCGCGGTGAAAGCCGGGGGGGTCGTCGCGGCCGTCAGCCCGGAGCAGCCACCCGACCACGTCGAGTACTACCTGAACTACACCCGCGCGAAGCTGCTGGTCGTGCATGAAGCGGCGCTGCCCCAGGTCGACGCGGTCCTCGCCCGCTGCACGTTCCTGAAGGCCGTGCTGGTCGTCGGGGGCGCTTCGGGGCGCCATCTCGACTATGAGCGCGAGCTCTCCCGCGCCGAACCCGAGCGCGCCTTTGCGCCCACGCACCGAGATGACGCCGCCGCATGGCTCTTCACCTCGGGGTCGACCGGCTTGCCGAAGGGCGCGGTGCACAAGCAGCACGACTTCCTCTACAACGCCCTCACCTACGCGCTGCCGATCCTCCGCTACTCCGAACGAGACGTGGGGCTCTCTATTCCAAAGCTCGCGTTCGGCTACGCGTTGGGTTCGAACCTGCTGTTCCCCCTGCTCGCTGGCGGCTCGGCGATCCTGTTTCCGGAGAAGCCCACGCCAGAGCGGGTGTTCGAGCTGATCCGCCGATATCGACCGACGTTCCTGACTGCGGTTCCCACCGCGATCAACGCGATGTGCAGCGCGCCGGAGCTCGCCGACGCGGACTTCTCGTCTCTCCGCGTGTGCATCAGCGCGGGCGAAGCGCTCCCGGCCGAGCTGTACCACCGCTGGAAGAGGGCCACAGGCGTGGAGATCCTGGACGGGATCGGCTCGGCGGAGATGTTCCACATCTTCATCACCAACCGCCTGGACGACGTGAAGCTGGGATCGCTCGGACGGGTGGTGGAGGGCTACGAAGCGCGCATCTGTGACGACGACGGGCGCGAGCTTCCTCGCGGTGAGATCGGCACGCTGTGGATCCGCGGCGACTCGATGGCGCTCGAGTACTGGCAGCAGCACGAGAAGAGCAAGCACACGTTCCGCGGTGACTGGTGCGTCTCCGCCGACAAGTTCTTCCAGGACGAGGACGGTTACTTCTTCTTCTGCGGGCGTAGCGACGACATGCTCAAGGTGAACGGGAAGTGGCTCTCTCCCGTCGAGGTCGAGAACGCGCTGCTCTCCCACCCGGCGGTGCGCGAAGCCGCGGTGATCGGGTTCAAGGACGAAGATGGGCTGGAGAAGCCGAAGGCGTTCGTGGTGCTGAACGAAGGGCACACTGCGGGCGACGCGACGGAAGAGGATCTCAAGGATCACGTCCGTGTCCGGCTCGAGCGGAACAAGGCGCCGAGGCAGGTCCAGTTCGTCGACGCGCTGCCGAAGAGCGATCGTGGCAAGGTGCTCAAGAGCCAACTTCGGAGTTGATCACGATCATGAAGGCAGCCGAGCTCACGTGGCCGGAGATGAAGGCGCTCGCCGAGGCCGGCACGGTGGCGTTGCTCCCGGTCGGCTCCACCGAGGCGCACGGGCCGCACCTCCCGCTCAACGTGGACGTGGTGATCGCCGAAGCCGTGTGCGCCCGGACGGCGGAACGTCTCGAACGCGGCGGAATGCGCGCGGTCATCTTCCCCGCGATCGCCTACGGGCTCACCGACTTCGCCGCGGCGTTCAGTGGGACGATCACCGTCGAGGCCGACGCCGTGCGGCGCTATTTGGAGCAGGTGCTGGTGGGGATCGCCTCGCACGGCTTCCGACGGATCGCGGTGGTGAACCATCACGTCGAGCCGGCGCACTTCAAGGTCGTGCACGAAGCGGCGCGCGTGGCGATCGAGCGCACAGGCGCGCAGATCGTCGTTCCGGATCACCGCCGCAAGCCGTTCGTGGAGCAGCTCGGGAGCGAATTCGTCCGCGGCGGCAGCCACGCGGGCGACTACGAGACGTCGCTCATGCTCGCGGCTGCGCCCTGGCTGGTGCGTGAAGAGGTTCGCGCGCGGATGCCAGAGCTCGAGGTCGATCTTCCCGCACGCATCAAGGCGGGCGCCCGGGACTTCCACGAATGCGGCGGCCACGACGCCTACTTCGGCGCGCCAGCGAAGGCCTCGGCGAAGACGGGTGAGCAGTTGCTCGACCTGCTCGCCGGGTTCACCGCAGATGCGGTGAGCGGCATCAGCGCGTGATGTGGAACACCGGCCGTTGCTGCTCCCGGACCAGACGGTCCCGGTCCACGCAGCCGTCGGTGTCTCCGAGCTCGCAAGCACGAGCATAGAAGCGGGCTGCCTGGCCGCCCACCATCCGTCCCACTGTCCAGGGCTCCCGACGTCCGCATCCCGTGCGGAAGGTTTCCGCAGCCGCCAAGGGACGGCTACGAGCACGAAAGGGGTTCGCGATGGCTTTCCGTCATTGGATTCTGGCAGGCGCGTTCGCGGTGTCGGGCGCGGCGTTCGCGCAGGGGATGGAGAAGGAACAGCAGAAGCCGGAGATGGGCCAGCAGCACCAGCGCGAGATGGAGCAGCGTCAGGAGGTGCAGCAGCAGCTGACCCAGATCTACAGCGAGAAGGGCAAGAAAGAGGCATTCGAGATCAAGGGCAAGGTCGCGGGCTTCGATCAGCAGACCGGCGCGATCGTGCTGCAGCGTGAGAACCTGCCTCCGGCCATGCTCCTGATGACCCAGCAGACGGAGGTGAAGATGGACGGCAAGAGCTCCTCCGCGCAGCAGCTCCAGCCGGGCTCGGAGGTCCGCGCGTCGTTCAATCTCGCGCAGGGCATGCCGGTCGCCATCTCCATCGACGCGAAGAAACCCAAAGGGGAAAAGCGCCAGCAGGGCGGCGCCGGCATGGAGGGGGTCGAAGAGCCGATGGGCGGCAGCGAGACGGGCGACTACTAGCCCCTTCGGCTGCAAGGGTTCCGGGCGGGAGCGGGCATGGTCCGCTCCCGTCAGCCATTAGTTGCACAAATGGTGAGTCCGGCTAATAATTCGCCGTTCTCTTTTGGAGCCCACCTAATGCAGCTCGAGTCTCTCAAGATGTTCTGCGACGTCGTGGAAACGGGCTCGTTCTCACGCGCCGCGCAGCTCAATCACGTCACCCAGTCCGCGGTCAGCCAGCAGATCCGCGCGCTGGAGAACCGGTACACGCAGAAGCTCCTGTCACGCAGCGCGCGCCAGGTCACCCCGACCCCCGCGGGTGAGCGCCTGTTCCGCGGCTGCAAGGAGATCCTCGCGCGGTTCGCCGAGGTCGAGCAGGAGATCCGCGAGCAGTCGGCGGACATCGTGGGGACGTGCACGGTCTCGACGATCTACTCGGTGGGACTGCACGAGCTTCACTCCATCATGAAGTCGCTGCTGAAGACGCACCCCAAGGTGAACATGCGCCTGAACTACCGGCGCAGCGATCAGGTCTACGACGACGTGATCCTGGGGTCGGCGGAGATCGGCATCGTCGCGTATCCGCAGCCGCGCGCGGGCGTGGACATCCTCCCGTTCCGCGAGGACAAGCTCGCCGTGGTCACCTCCCCCGGTCACCCGCTGGCGGCCAGGGCGAAGGTCTCGCTCGCGGCGCTCTCAGGCCTGCCCTTCATCTCCTTCGATCGCGAGGCGCCGACGCGCAAGGCGATCGACCGGATGTTCCGGGAGAAGAACCTCTCGCTGAATCCGGTCATGGAGATGGACAACGTCGAGACGATCAAGCAGGCGATCGCGATGGGGCTGGGCGTCGGCATCCTCCCGCTGGCCACGGTGCAGCACCAGGTGAACGACGGCACGCTCGTCGCCAGGCCTTTCGCCGAGGGTACCTTCTCGCGCGCAATCGGACTGCTGGTCCGGAAGGGTAAGTACCTCGACCGCGCCTCGCAGGCGGTGCTCGACGCGTTCAAGGCCGCGGCGGATGTGCCGGGTCAGTAGAGCTTTCTCAGCCGAGCCGCGAAGAACCCGTCGAGTCCTTCCGGTCCCGGCAGGGTGCGCAGGTACGCCTGCCACATCGGAACGTGCACGCCTTCCGGCAGCCGCGGGGGCTCCGCGGTGAACTCGGGGTGGGAGCGGAGGAACATCTCGATCTGGTCGGGCCCCTCCTGCGAATCCACGCTGCACACCGCGTAGACGAGGAGCCCGCCGGGCGCGACCTTCTCCTGGGCCTGCTCCAGGATGTTCCGCTGCAGCCCCGCGAGCCTGTC
This sequence comes from Myxococcaceae bacterium, assembly GCA_049589315.1. Taxonomy (GTDB): domain Bacteria; phylum Myxococcota; class Myxococcia; order Myxococcales; family Myxococcaceae; genus JBAWAM01. The sequence continues at coordinate 4,567 of JBAWAM010000231.1, read as the reverse complement.
CACGTCCTCCGCGCTCCGGCGATAGCGCAGCTCGGGATGTCGCCGCAGCGTGCCCAGTCCCGTGCACGGCGCATCCACCATCACCGCGTAGAACTCTCCGAGCTCCTCGGCGAACGGCTGGGTCGCATCGTGGGCGAGGGTCCGCATGCGGCCGTCCACGCCGAGCCGCTTCGCCTCGGCCTCGATCTTCCGCAGCTTGTTCGCGTGCAGGTCGACCGCCAACACCTCATGGCGCTCGGCGAGGTGGTTCGCCTTCCCGCCCGGCGCGGCGCACACGTCGAGCACGTTCGCGCCCTCCGGGACGCTGGCGAACACGCCGACGAGCTGTGCCGCCTCGTCCTGCACCTGCCACAGCCCCTCGTCGAAGCCGAGCACGTCCTCGACCTTGCCGATGGGCGGAAGCACGATTCCCTGCGGCGAATGGCGCGTGGGCTCCGCGGCGATGCCGGCCTCGCGCAGGCGCACCAGCAGCTCTTCGCGCGAGATCTTCGAGGCATTCGCACGGATCACCACCGGCGCCGCCTGGTTGTCGGCCACGAGCATGGCCTCCGCGCGCTCCCGACCGAACTGGCGGATCCACCGCGAGACGAGCCACTCGGGATGGCTCTCCCGGATCGACAGGTGCTTCACCGGGTCGGATTCGGGCGGGAGGGGCGGCTTCTCCAGAGCGGCGAGCTTCCTGAGGATCGCGTTGACGAACCCGGCGGCGCGCGACAGGCCGATGGACTTGAGCCCCTCGACCGTCTCCGACACCGCAGCCCGGGCGGGCACGCGCGAATAGAAGATCTGGTACGCGCCGATCCGCAGCGCCGCGAGCACCCGGATCTCCAGCTTGTCGAGCCCCCTGTCCGAGAACGTCAGGATGGCGTGATCCAGCGTGAACCGCCGGCGGGTGGCGCCGTAGCACAGCTCGGTCACCAATCCGGCGTCGCGCGGATCGTCCAGTGCGGTGGCGGAGAGCTGATGGTCGAGGACGACGTTCAGGTACGCGTCCGTCGATTCGACACGGGAGAGGACCTGGATGGCCAGCGCGCGCGCGTTCATGTCAGCTCCGCGTCGAGCGCGAAGGGTGTGCTGCCCTTCTCGATCCGCCTGCCGGCGAGGAACTCGGCCGCGCGCATGCGGCGACGCCCCTCCGGCTGGACCTCGACGATCCACAGCGACCCGCCCCCGCAGGCGACCTCGATGCCTTGCGCCGAGGTCTCCAGCACGGTCCCCGGCAGGCCGTTGCCCTGCCCGAGCTGGACCTTGTGGACCTTGAGCAGCGAACCGGACAGGAAGGTGAAGGCGCCCGGCCACGGGGTGAAGGCGCGAACGCGGCGCTCCAGCTCGGCCGCCGGCCGGGTGAAGTCGAGCCGCCCGTCCTCCTTCTTGATCATCGGGGCGTAGGTGGCCCCTTCGGCGGGCTGTGACACCGGGACGAGCTCCCCGCGCAGATATCGGGGCAGCTCCCGGACCAGCAGCTCCCCCCCGAGCTCGCTCAAACGGTCGTGCAGCGTCGACGAGGTGTCCTCGGGGCCGATGGGGATCTCCGCTCGGGCGATCTCCGGGCCGGTGTCGAGCCCTTCGTCCATCTTCATCAGGCACACGCCCGTCTTCGGGTCGCCAGCGGCGATGCTCCACTGGATCGGCGCCGCGCCCCGCCAACGCGGGAGCAACGAGGCGTGCACGTTCACACAGCCGTACTTCGGGACCTCGAGCACGTCTTTCGGGAGGATCTTCCCGTACGCGGTCACCACGCAGACCTCCGGCGCGAGCGCGCGGAGCTCGTCCGCGAAGTTCGTGTTCTTGATCTTCGCAGGCTGGAGGATCTTCAGGCCCCTCTCCAGCGCGAGCTCCTTGACCGGAGGCGCGGCGAGCTCGTTGCCCCGCCCCTTCGGCTTGTCCGGTTGAGTGACGACCGCGACGACTTCGCCCAGCTCGAGGCACGCGCGCAGCGACGCGACCGCGAAGACCGGGGTTCCCATGAACACGATTCTCATCAGGCCGCGTTCTTCACGCTCGAGGCCCCGATGTCCACTCGATCCGTCGCGTCCCGCTTGCGGTCGTGCATCTGACGCAGGTCCTCGAGGGCCTTCTTCGCCTCTTCGGACTGGGCCAGCGGTTCGAGCTGGGCCAGGGCGCGCTCGACCAGCTCCGCTTCCTCCGCCTCCCGGGCCCGCAGGGTCTCGACGGCGCGCTGGAACCGCTCGAAGAAGTCCTTCAGCTCGTCGCTGCGCCGCAGGGGACGCATGATCGGATACCGGCCGCGGGCGAGCACAGAGATGTAGTGGCTCATCACGTAGATCGGTCCGGCCACCCGGTGGGTGACGAGCACCCCCAGCAGCGCCAGGGCGATGCCCATGAGCACCGAGATGCCGACCATCAGCCATACCAGTGTGTCCGTCTGCTGAAGCAGCTCGGGGGGCAGCTTTCCGTGCGCCAGGAGCTGCTGCTCCGTGTCCCGGACCGCGAGGAACATCATCCCGCCGAAAAGCAGCGAGATGAGGGTGCCCAGCACGGCGAGCATCCCCGTGTACTTGAGCTGGAACCTTCGATCGACGATGTACGTGCGGCGGCCCAGCCGCTGAGCAGGCGGGGGGAGTTGAGGAGGAGCAAGGTCCATGGTGCGCAGCCTACCTCAACGCGATTGGGTCGGTTGACCCCCCTTATACGAGCGGGTAAGGCTTCGGCGTCTCATCACCCACCAAAGGGGAAAGTCGATGCTCCGTAACCGGATATTGCTCGGCGCCGCTATCGCCGGCCTCTCGCTGACCGGATGTAAGGGCGACCCGAACACGCCGGAGTACTGGTCCAAGTCGATCGACAGCGCCAAGCGGGCCGCGGATCGCGTGCGCGTCGTCGGAGAGCTCCGTCAGTCGCCGGCGCTCAACGCGTCCTTCCTTCCGATGCTGCACCAGCAGCTCGGCGCGGAGAAGAGCGCCGAGGTGAAGACGAACATCGTCCGCGTCCTGCGCGACCTGAAGGACCCGTCGTCCATCCAGCCCCTGCTGGACACCATCGACTACGGCGCCGCGGACAGCGCCTCCAACGGGCTGAACAAGGAGATCGCGTCGGCGCTGGCGGAGATTGGCGACAAGAAGGCCATCCCGTCGCTGATGAAGCTCCTCAAGAGCAAGGACAACTACACGAAGATCGAGGCGATCAACGCGCTGGGCGCCCTCGATGCGACCGAAGCCGTGGATTCGCTGATCGAGCTCGCCACCAGCGAGACGGGCGAGCCGTTCATCAGCAAGAAGGCGATCATCGCGCTCGGAAACATCGGCGACACGAAGGCGGTCCCCACTCTGCTCCGGATGATGTTCAAGGAGCGCCGCGGCGTCTCGTTCTACATGGAGAGCTCGTTCTCGCTCTTCCAGATCGGCGAGCCGTCGGCGAAGGCGCTGGCCAACGCGGTGGCCGGTCAGGACAAGGAGCTGCTCGAGTGGGCGAAGGAGAACCGGATCATCGAGCCGGCGATCTTCGCGAAGTCCGCCCAGGTGCTCCGGGACTTCCGCACCCAGGAGGCGGAGTCCGCGCTGGTCAAGCAGCTCGACTACAAGAACGGCTTCGCCGAAGAGCTCCTCGTCCGGATGTGGGCCGCGGACGCGCTCGGGAAGATGCGGTCGAAGCCCGCGGCGGCGAAGCTCAAGGGGATGCTCGGAGAGCAGGAGGCGTCCACCCGCGCCATGTACATCCGCGCGCTGGTCTCCATCGGCGACGCTTCGGCGGTCCCGGCGCTGGAGAAGGCTGCGCAGGCGGGGAGCTGGGATGCGCGTGAGCCGGCGATCATCGGCGTGGCGATGCTCGGGTCGGGTGACGACCTGAAAGTGCTGGAGAAGTTCGCGGCCGACGAGGCGAAGATCCACGGCGCGTACTGCAAGGAGGATCCGGAGTACGACGCCTGCAAGGACGTCGCGGCGGGCGCGCAGAAGAACGTCGAGGCCATCCAGAAGCATACGAAGCGGCTCCAGGCGGCGAAGGAGTGCGCGGGCGATCTGGCCTGCTGGGCGAAGAAGCTGGACGACACCGAGGCCGGCGTCCGAGAGCGCGCGGCGTACGAGCTCGGCCGCGGTGGCGACGCGAAGTACATCGACGTGCTCGTCAAGCGCCTCTCTGACGAAAATCTGGAGACCCGCGCGGCGGCGATCACCGCGGCGGACTGGCTGATCACCGACAGCGCCGAGGCCTTCAAGACGGCCAAGGGCTCGCTGGAGGCGATCCAGAAGCAGCTCCAGGCGGAATCCGGCAAGACCACCTTCGTGAAGGTGAACGAGGACCTGCGCCGCCTCGCGGTGAAGCTGTCCCGCGACGCGTAGCCGTTCTCGTCAGTGACCACGCAGTGAGAGAGGCCCCGGTGGACATCCGCCGGGGCCTTTCACTATTGCGGAAGCACGCGGATGCCCACGAACGTGGGCGTGGCAAACGGGTGTCGCCCTGCGCTCGTGGACCAGGCGTGCGCCCGCGGGTTCCGGACGCGGACTTGTCGGCGCGGGGCAGTGTGCAACGATCGCGTGCTCCGGTGCGCCCCTCCCTCAGACACCTCATCGACAGTTTCGCCGCGCTGGCCGCGGCGGTCCCTCTCGCC
>JBAWAM010000230.1:0-2892 GCA_049589315.1 Myxococcaceae bacterium | reverse complement strand
GCCGCCGGGCGCTCTGCGCGCGGAGTCGGCTCCGCATTGCCCATGTCGACGCGGCCGCGGAAGCTGGCGCCGTCGACGATGATCACGCGCGGCGCGCGGATGTCACCGACCATGCGCCCTTCGCGGGTGAGCTCGACGCTCTCGCTGGCGGCGATGTTGCCGACCACCACTCCGCTCACCACCGCGTTGCGGACCGTGACGTCCGCCTTCACGACGCCCGTCGTTTCGACGATGAGCGTCTTCGTGAGCGTCAGCTCGCCCTCGACGCGGCCGCGGACCGTGAGGTCCTCGTCACCCGAGAGCTTGCCGCTGATGAGGATGGACGGCCCGATCACCGTGGAATCACCGGCGCCGGTAAAATCCTTGTTCGTCGCCATGGGTTCAGCGTTCCTTCACGTCCATGTCGACGTTGCCCTTGAAGGAGGCTCCGTCGGCAATGAGGATGCGCGGGGCCTTGATGTCGCCGACCACGCGGCAGTCGCTCTTGAGCTCCACCTTGTCGGTGGCCGTGATGTTGCCGGTCACCCGACCGCCGATCTCGACGTTCTGCGTCTCGATGTCGGCCTCGACCACGCCGGAGCCTTCGACATACAGGCTCTCCTTGAGCGAGATGCGGCCCTTTACCGTTCCCTGGATCACCAGGTCCTCGTCACCGGAGATCTCTCCGTCGATGACGATGCTCGAACCAATCACCGTGTTCGCCATTACCCCTCCAGAATCAGTCGGCAGTTGGCAGTTGGCAGTTGGCAGTCGAACTGCGAACTGCCGACCGCCTCTAGATATCGTCCGGCAGTTTCACATCCATCTCGACCGAGCCATTGAACACGGCGCCGTCCTCGATGACCACGCGCGGCGCCTTGATGTCCCCGGAGACCCGGGCAGACGCGTTGATGGAGACCTTGGAGCCAGCGTCGATGTTCCCGCTCGCCTCGCCGTTGATCGTCAGTTCCTCGGCCCGGATGTCGGCCTGGACGTTTCCGGTGGACTCGATGGTCAGGTGGTTCTTGAGGTTCACCTGCCCCTCCACCCGTCCCTCGATCACCAGATCTTCTCCGCCGCTCAAGCTGCCGCGGATGACGATGCCCTTACCGATGACCGTCTGATCAGCCATTCGCCCCTCTCCCAACAATGTCGCGCACCGTACGTCAGAGATGCTTCGAGATCCAGCCAGAGATGTCGCTCCACACCTGCTCTCGACCCACGTCGTTCATGGGCTCGTGAAGCACCTCTGGATATTCACGACAGGACTTGTCTTTCGCGCCCAGGACTTCGCAGAAACGCTTCGTGGCGGCGGGCGCGGCGATTCGGTCGGCGGAGCCCCAGAACACCAGCGTCGGCACCTGGATCGACGGCGCCAGCGCGAATGCTTCGAGCTGGGCGCGGTTCGATTCGGTGAACCAGCGAGGCGTGACGACCTGGTTGTAGAGGTGGTCGCGCGCGACCTGTCGCTGGAGCTCGGGCTCGCGCGTCAGAAGTTCGGGCTCCAGCGGATTGCGCACCGGCAGCCACGGGATGACCTTCCCGATCATCTTCGACGAGAAGACCTTCAGCGGCGAAGGCTTCAGCGCGAGCTGGAGATACGGCGCGGACAAGAGGAGTCCGGAGAGATCCTTCGGCTCGCGCTTCTGGAAGAGGATCGACATCAGGGCGCCATGGCTGTGCCCGAGCAGGAAGAGCTTACGCCCACCTGCGGCCGCCCTCACCCGCTCCCAATGCACCTCGAGATCATCGAGGAAGTCGTCGAACCTGTCGCAGTGGCCTCGACGGCCGCCGGACTGTCCGTGCCCCCGATAATCGAAGGCGTGAACCGCGAAGCCCTGCTCCACGAGCGCGTTGATCACGCCGCGGTAGCGTCCGCTGTGATCGGCATACCCGTGGACCAGGGCGATGTGCGCGCGAGGCTCGTCGGGAACGTCGCTTTCCCAGAAGAGCCGGAGATTGTCCTTCGCGCTGAAGAAACCCTCTTCGTGTCGGGCCATGTTGTGGCCCACGACCTTAGCAAGCTAACGCCCGGCGGACTCTGTCGAAAATGAGCGGAGCTTCCGTTCCAGTACCTGGCGCAGGCCGCGCGCCTCGATCGGGTCGTCGGCGCGCTCGAGGGCCTCCAGGGCGCGCTTCCAGGTCCGCTCGGCGTCGAGGGGTCGATTCGCCTGGTGGTACGCGTCCCCGAGGTGGTCGATGATGACCGGCTCGTCTGGCTCGAGTCGGGAGGCGCGCTCCAGGAAGTCGAGCGCCTTCTGCACCTCGCCGCGCCGGAAGTGGATCCAGCCCATCGAATCGAGGAAGGCCCCGTTGTCGGGCTTGAGCTCGAGGGCGCGCCGCACCAGGCGCTCCGCTTCGGTCAGATCCCTGCCCGTCTCGGCCAGGATGAAGCCGAGGAAGTTCAACGCCGCCGGGTTGTCCGGATCCCGCTTCAGGATCTCCCGGGCCTGCTTCAGCGCAGGCTCTGGCCGGCGGGCCTGGTCGAGCGCGCTGGCCAGGGAGAAGCGCAGCGCCACCTCATCGGGCCGCGCCCTCACCGCGGCTTCGAGCAGGGAGACCGCTTCCTCCGACTTGCCCTGGCGTTGCAGGTTCCTGGCGAGCGCGTCGTACAGCTCGGGCAGGCTCCATCGCGCGACCGCACGCCGGAGCAACCGCTCTGCATCGGCCGCCGATCCCGCCCGCTCCAGCGCCCGCGCCCACGGCGGGTACACGGCGGCCGAATCGGGCTCCTCGGCGTTCAGCCGCTTGAACGCCTCGAGCGCGCGCGGATGTCTCCCGCCCAGCGACAGCGCGCTCGCACGCCGGATCCGCGCCTCCGCGTGCAGCTCACTGCCCTCCGGCACCACCGCGTAGGCCTCCGCGGCCTTCAGATGTTCGCGCAACCGCTCATAGATGAGCCCGGCATAGAAC
>JBAWAM010000229.1:0-6061 GCA_049589315.1 Myxococcaceae bacterium | reverse complement strand
GCTTGATGATGTCCTCTGCGCGCTCGAACCCCGCCGGGCTGGCGACGATGATCAGCTTGTTCGTCCGCTCGTCCGGGATGATCTGCGAGACCGTCACTGGACCGCCGGTCGTGCCTTCTGCGCCGGGCTGGGCCGCTTCGGCCGGGGGCGGCGTTCCGCCGGGAGGCGGCGGAGGCGTGGTCACTGCAGCGCGCTGCGGGGTGCCGCGCTGACCCGGGCGCGCCTGCGCCTGCTGCGGCGGGAACAGCGCCTGGATCTTGTCGGCGATCTCCTGGGCCGTGGCGTAGTTGATCTGGATGACGCGCAGCGACTCCGACGACGAGCGGCTGTCGAGCTGCTCGATGATCCGCTGGAGGCGGTGCATGTTCGAGCCGAGATCGTTGACGATGATCGTGTCCGGCGGGAACGGGATGGTGTCGCCGTTCTGCGAGACGAGCTGCTGCAGCACACCGCGAAGCGGCTCGACCTCCACGTACTTCACCTTGAAGATCTTGGTGACCATCTGCTCGGCGGTCGTGTACGGCGCGTCCGGGTCGAGCACGGTGGGGATGGGGGTCTGCTTGGCGTTGCGCTTGTCGACGACCTTCAGGAAGTCGCCCTGCTGGTAGACCGCGAGGCTGTTCGCGTCGAGCGCGGCGAGGAACGCGCGGTAGAACTCGTCGGCGGTGACCTCGACGCGGCCCATCTCGGGGCCGATGATCGAGATCTTCCCGCGGATGTTCTCCGGGAGGATGAAGGTCTTGCAGGTCGCGTCGGCGACGGTCTGGACCAGCTTATCGATCTCGACTTTGTCGAAGTAGACGTTGAAGCGGGCCTTGCGACGGACCTGCTCACACGTCGCGCGTTGCTTGTCGACCTGCTCCTGGGTCTGCTGAGTCGCCTGCGGCGCCGGGGTGCCGGCGGCTGCTCCCCGCGGCGGCTGCTGCACTGGCTGGACCTGCGGGTTGATCTGTCGGCCACCGAGGTTGGGCGCCACGGTGGGGCGCCTCTGAGCGAGGGCCGGCGCTGCAGAGATCAGCGCGCAGAGGGTAAGGAGGCCTCCAGCAGTGCGTAGGGTCACGGATGCGGTCCTTCAGTATCCGCGTCAGCGGATGTTGTACGTCTTGCGAATGGTGCTGCCGTTCCGCTCGAGCTCGAGGTCGACGCGGTTGGCTTCCTTCAGCTTCGAGTAGACCTCGAGCGCCTTTTCAGGGCTGTTCAGGTCGAACCCGTTGATGCGCTTGATCACGTCGCCGTTCTGGACGCCGATCTTCGAATAGATCGAGTCCGGACGGATGGAGAAGAGCTTGAACCCCTGGGCCACGCCGTCCTTGAACGAGGGCACGATCCGGGCCTGCATGGCGATGTCGTTGAGGTTCGAGAGCGTCTTGTCGATCTCGTTGCGCGGGACCTCGTATTCGTTCTCGTTCACCGCGCGGATGCCTTCGCCCAGGTTGCTCTTGGGTCCGGCGGGGGCCTTGGCCACCTGGGCCGCGGGCATGGCCGGGATCGCGGCGATCGCCTCGCCCGAGCCCGCCTGGTCGTCGATGTACTCCTTGCGACCGTTGTTGATGACGATGACCCGCTTGCGCTCGATCTCGATGATTTCGGCGTTCTGGACCTTGTCCCCGACCATGTAGGTCGTGGAGACATTGGTGACCGTGTCCTGGATGGACGCGATGGACCACTCCTGCTGGGAGGCGAGCAGCGTGCCGAGCAGCTTCACCCGAAGACCGCTCTTCACCGGGTCCGCGTTGAGGTCGGCGACCGCCTGCTCAGGCTCCTTCACCTCCGGCTCCGGCACCGGGACGGGGAGGCCGGTGAGCTTCGCCAGTTGCTCCATCTGGAGCTGGGTGACGGGCTCCGCTCGCGGCTTCTGGGCGGCGCGGACCGGCTGCGCCGTCGTCACCGGCGCCACCTTCGCCTCGACGAAGATGTTGGCCGTGCGCGCGACGATCCACCCGACGAGGGCGATGAACAGCAGGTTGATCGTCCAGAAGTATTTGCGAAAGAGAAGTTCCATGGGTCCTGCCGCGTTGGCGCATAGGAGCAAGGCGGGTGCCAGCCCCGACGGTTTTCGATGCGGAGTTTGTACGCCTAAGTCCCTGATTTTATTTCGCCTGGGCGCCGACCCGGCAGGCGGGGTGAGGCGGGTTCGGCACGGGCTCGGACAAATTGTCAAACCCGCCGCGGGGCTCGTGACGCGCTGTCATCAGACGGCCGGCACTTCGACCGAGAAGCCCTCGCGCTCCGCTGCCTCGGCGAGCTGACGGCGGGACAGGGCCTCGAGGTGGTCTCCGAGCGCTCCCGGATGGGAGCGCGTGCGGTGGAAGAGGTCTGGTACGTCGCCTATGTCCAGTCACCTCAGCCGGAAGGGCCGGTCGTCCGGATCATCTACGTGAACGAGCCGGGCCACTTCGACAAGCATCTCCCCGCCGTGCGCGACCTCACCCGGCGGGTCCGCTTCGACGCCCGCTGACGCCCTGAGGATCAGCGCCCGCCGAAGTGCTGATCGCGGCCGCGGCTCGGCAGGAGCGACGGCCTGCCGGTGAGGTACGCGTCCGCAGCGCGCGCTGCCTCGCGTCCCTCGGCGATCGCCCAGACGATCAGGCTGGCGCCTCGGTGGGCATCGCCGGCGCAGTACACGCCGGGGACATGGGTCGCCAGCGACGCATCGGTCTGCACGTTCCCGCGTGAATCCAGCGCCACACCCAGCTGCGACTTCATCGCCCCGGTGTCGGGGCCGACGAAGCCCATCGCGAGGATCAGCAGGTCGGCTTCACTCTGGGACTCGGTGCCCGGCACGTCGACGAGTCGACCGCCTTCGAGCTGCACGTCGACCGACTCGAGCGCATGGAGCGCGCCGTTCCCGCCGACCAGCCGCGTCGTGCGTCGGCCAAAGGCGCGTACACCGCCTTCTTCGTGGCTGCTGGACGAGCGCATGACCATCGGCCACTGGGGCCAGGGGTTGCCAGGCGGACGGGTGAGCGGCGACGCGGGCAGGAGCTCAATCTGTTCGACCGAGGCGGCCCCCTGCCGCAGCGCGGTCCCCAGGCAGTCCGAGCCGGTGTCGCCACCCCCGAGGATGATGACCCGGCGACCGCGCGCGTCGAACTCCCGAGGCAGCGGTTCGCCACGAACGGCGCGGTTCTGCGCCTCGAGATACGGCATCGCCTGGACCACGCCGCTCAGCCCCCGACCGGGGACCTCCAGCTCGCGAGGGCGGCGTGCGCCGACCGCGATCACCACCGCGTCGAAATCCGCCTCGAGCTTGTCCCAGCCGATCGCCCCGCCGATGTCGGCCCCTGTCCGGAACTCGATCCCCTCTGCCGCGAGGATCTCCAGCCGACGGTCGATCACCCACTTCTCCATCTTGAAGTCGGGGATCCCGTAGCGGAGCAGGCCGCCAATCGCGTCGTCGCGCTCGAACACGGTCACGAGGTGACCGGCCCGATTGAGCTGCGCCGCGGCTGCGAGACCGGCCGGGCCGGAGCCCACCACCGCCACCTTCCGGCCGGTTCGACTCTGCGGCGGATTCGGCTGCACCCAGCCCTCGGAGAAGGCGCGCTCGATGATCTCCTTCTCCATCTGCTCGATGGTGACGGGATCATGGTTCACCGACAGCACGCACGCCGCCTCGCATGGCGCGGGGCAGAGGCGGCCGGTGAACTCGGGGAAGTTGTTCGTGCTGGAGAGGGCCGCGAAGGCCGCCTTCGCCTTCCCGTGGTGCAGGTGGTCGTTGAAGTCGGGGATGGGGTTCCCCAGCGGGCAGCCCTGCATGCAGAACGGCACGCCGCAATCCATGCAGCGCCCGGACTGCTCGTGGACCTTCTCCGGCGCCAGCGGCAGCGCGAACTCCCGGAAGTCGCCGACCCGCTCGACCTTCGCCCGCTTCGGCGCATGCTCACGCTGCCACTCGATGAACCCAGTCGGCTTTCCCATTACGCAGCCTCCGTTCGGAGCGAGGCGCGTCGCGCCTGCAGGACTCGCTTGTACTCGTGCGGAAGGACGCGCACGAACGCGGGGAGCAGGTGCTCCCAGTTCTCGAGGATGCGGCGGGCCAGCGGGCTGCCGGTGTAGCGCAGGTGGCTTTCGATCATCCCGTACACGAGCCAGATCTCGGACTCCTCGGACAGCGACCCGAGCTCGACCATGTCCAGGTTGCAGCGCTCGCGGAAGGTGTTCGAGCGGTCGAACACGTACGCGATGCCTCCGCTCATGCCGGCGCCGAAGTTGCGTCCGGTCGACCCCAGCACCACCACGGCACCGCCGGTCATGTACTCGCAACAGTGATCGCCCACGCCTTCGACGACCGCGCGCGCGCCGCTGTTCCGAACCGCGAACCGCTCTCCGACGACGCCCGCGAGATACGCTTCGCCGCGGGTCGCCCCGTACAACAGGGTGTTCCCGGCGATGACGTTCTCCTCTGGCGTGAAGCGTACGCCCGGCGGCGGCTTCACGATGATTCTCCCGCCGGAGAGGCCCTTGCCCACGTAGTCGTTCGCCTGCCCCCACAGCTCGAGCGTGACGCCCTTGGAGAGGAACGCGCCGAAGGACTGGCCGGCCGCTCCATGGAGGCGGACGTGGATGGCGTCCTCGTTGAGCCCCGCGCTGCCGTGCCGACGGGCGAGCTCGCCCGACAGCATCGCGCCCACCGCGCGGTGGGTGTTCGTGACGGGCAGATCGATCGCGACGGTCCCCTGGTCGCTCAACGCCTGCGCCGCCCGCTCGAGCAGCACGTGATCGAGGTGATCGGAGATGTCCTTGCGCTGCCAGCTCGCGCACCGGAGTGGTCCGCCCGCAGCCGGTCGCGCCAGCAGCGGCGACAGATCGAGGCACCGCGCCTTCCAGTGCGACTGGCCTCCGCGCGCCTCGAGGAACTCGACACGCCCGACGAGCTCATCGAGCCGCCGGATCCCCAGCGACGCCAGCTTCCGGCGCACGCCCTCGGCGATCATCATGAAGAAGTTCACGACGTCCTCGGGGCGGCCCGCGAAGCGCTTGCGGAGCTCCGGATCCTGGGTGGCGATGCCGACCGAGCACGTGTTCAGGTGGCACTTCCGCAGCATCACGCAGCCGGTCGCGACCAGCGAGGCGGTGGCCATGCCGAACTCCTCGGCGCCCAGCATCGCGGCGATGACCACATCGCGCGAGGTGCGCAGGCCGCCGTCGACCTGCACGCGGATGCGCGAGCGCAGCTCGTTGCCCACCAGGACCTGTTGGGTCTCCGCGAGCCCCAGCTCCCACGGCAGCCCGGCGTGCTTGATGGAGGAGAGGGGAGACGCGCCGGTTCCGCCCTCCCAGCCGGAGATCACCACGCAGCCCGCGCCCGCCTTGGCGACGCCCGCTGCGATGGTGCCCACGCCGACCTCGCTGACCAGCTTCACGCCGACCCGCGCGGCCGGGTGGACCGACTGCAGGTCGTAGATGAGCTGGGCGAGATCCTCGATCGAGTAGATGTCGTGGTGAGGCGGCGGCGAGATCAACGTCACGCCGGGGGTGGACCAGCGCACCTTCGCGATCCGCTCGTCGACCTTGTGGCCGGGGAGCTGTCCGCCCTCGCCCGGCTTGGCCCCCTGGGAGATCTTGATCTGCAGCTCGTCGGCGTTGACCAGGTACTCGGTGGTGACGCCGAACCGTCCCGAGGCGACCTGCTTGATGGCGCTGCGGCGCAGATCCCCGTTCGCATCCGGCTTGAAGCGGTGGGGCTCCTCGCCGCCCTCGCCGCTGTTCGACTTCGCGCCGATGCGGTTCATGGCGATGGCGAGGGTCTCATGTGCCTCGGCGCTGATGGAGCCGAAGGACATCGCGCCGGTGACGAAGCGCTTCACGATCTCCGACGCGGGCTCCACCTCCTCCAGCGGCACCGGCGTCGCCGACGACGGGTGGATCTCCAGCAGCCCGCGCAGGGTCATCAGGGATGCGCTCTCGTCATCGGCGAGCTGCTCGAACTCTTCGAAGGTGGGCCAGTGGTTCGTCCGCACCGCCGCCTGCAGCTTGGCGATCGTCGCCGGGTTCCACCGGTGCGCCTCGCCCTGGCGCCGCCACTGGTATTGGCCGCCCGGGTGGGGCGGCTCCTCGG
>JBAWAM010000228.1:0-12640 GCA_049589315.1 Myxococcaceae bacterium | reverse complement strand
GGGGGGAGGAGCTCCTCCTCGCGCGACGGGCCGAGGGCGGCTTGTTTGGCGGGCTGTGGGAGCTCCCGTCCGCAGAGGTCCCGCCGGGCGCGCCGGACGACGCGCTCGGCCTGGCGCTGCGGGCTTTGCTGGGGCGGTCGCGCAAGGTCGGTGGCGTGCTCGGGCGGGTGAAGCGCACCCTGACCCATCGGGATCTGGTGCTCGATCTCGTCGAGGTCACCGGGCAAGGGAATCCCCCGCCGGGAGGCTCGGTGCAGGAGTGGCGGTGGGCCAGCGTCGATGACGCAAAGTCACTGGGCATGAGCACGGCGATGGCTCGAGCGCTGGCCCTGGCATCTGACGCACCGCAGACGCACAGGCTGTCCGTTCCGAAACGCCCGCGTTCACGCCTGTCGCGGGATCAACCCCCATGACCCGGCGCCAATAGAGGGCGCCATGGACGAGACGTAACAAGCGCGTACCTGCCCAATCACAGGAGGCGCGCATGGCCCGTCAGACACAGTCGACCTCATCCACCTCGACCCCGTCGAAGTCGCAGAAGCCCGAGTCGTCCCAGGCCAACAACCTGCTGCGCGGCCCCGCCCGCGAGGAGATCGCCCGCCGCGCGTACGAGCTCTACCTCGCACGCGGAGGCGTGCACGGGTACGAACAGGAGGACTGGTTCCAGGCCGAACGCGAGCTCAAGCTCGGGCGGTACTGACGTCCCCGTCGAGGAGCGCACGAAACCTGTGGTGCGCTTCGCGGAGTTGATCGGCGATGCGCTCGGCATCGATGACCGAACGCATCGCCAACCCACAGGCCGGCGTGAGCAGGCAGCGCGACGCGACCTCCCGGAATCGCGACGCATTCCGGAACGTCGCGCGCAGAGAAACCTCGACCGCGTCGACCAGCTCGTCGACCCGATAGGTGCTCGCGAGATCGGTCGGGATGATCCCGAGGCTGAACCGACCTCCCCCGTCGATGTACCGGTTCAGGGCGTCCCCCGAGTCGAGCAGCGCATCGAGAGAGAGCCGGGCGTCCACCGAAACCAGGTTCAGCCCCAGATCGAGGATCGCCGCCCAATCGGTATTGCTGCAGCAGTGCAGCCCGACGAGGGCACCCTCCTTCTGGAGCGCGACGATGAGCAGGCGAAGCTCCTGCAACACGACCAGATGACGCGGGTCGGTGCGGTCGAGCGCGTAGAGCCCCGGCTCGTCGATGTAGAGGATCGGCGTGGCGCCGACGCGGCGGACCGCCTTCACCATCGCCAGCATCCGGACCAGGACCAGCCGGAAGATCTGCTGGTCGAGTTCGGGGACATCGGCGGCGACCTGTCCGCGCGAGGTCCTGGCCACCCAGCGAACCGTGGCCGGCCCGGCGAGCTGAACCTTGGCGAGCATCAGCCGGCGGTGCTCGAGCTCCCACAGGAACGGATTCCAGGCGCGGCAGGCCTGGGCCGACGGCTCGAAGGCGCGGGCATCCCCCGAGGAGAGGGCATCTTCAATCTCCTGGGTGAAGGCTTCCCGCTCGGCGCTCCAACGGTCAGCGTCGATCACCACTCCGCCCTCCGCGTCCACCGACAGACCGGGGAGCCGCTCGAGGGCGGCGGGGATCATGAACTCCCCCGGGTGATCGACCGGGAGCTGAGGCAGATACGGGATGTCGACCTGAAGGGCCCTCTGCAGCCCGAGTTCGAGCTGCGTGTGCGGGAGGCTCCCGATGCCCGTGGTACCACACCGGGGAAGGAGCTGTAGCGCGCGGGCGATGGAGGGCGCGGTCATGGCGATCAGGGACAATCGCACATCTTCAAGACGACCGGCGTCATCTCGTTCCGGACGAGTTCAACGCGTGTCGTCGCTTCGGACCAGGGCTTCGCCCGTTCACCTCCGAGCAGGGCCTCGGCGCGGACCCGAAGGGCGTCTCCCCGTTCCAGCGTGTCGGCGGTGAGCGAGAGCTCCAGTGGGAAGTCGGGACCGTCGCTCCCCAGCGGGAAGCTCTGCTCGTAGGCGACTTCGTCCGACCCCTCCCAGCGCGCCTCGATTCGGACCTCGTCGCAGTCCTCCGGGACGCGCAGCGGCGCTTCGATGCGCAAATACACCGCCGCCTCCGGACCCCCACAGCCGGAGACGCCCAGAACGACAAGTGCGGCCAGCGCCTTGAACGCGGGTCTCATCGGGTCAGCGCCCCGGTGCCCAGGTTTCCCGGGGGGACGTAGGGCTGGGACGCCCACACGGCCGCACCTCCCGCCGCGGCGGCGACCACGCCGACTCCCGCCCAGAACCACCACTGCTTCAGGACCTTGGGCTGGGTGTCGGTGTCCACCGCTCCCGTCGCCGATTGGGCGAGCTGCGGGTCAGGGTGCCACTGGGGTCTGGGAAGCGGCCCCTCGGCGAGCGCCCGTCCGAACAAGTCCCGGATCTTCGGACTCACCGCCGGACCCGGTCGCCATGCGCCATCGAGGCCCAGGACGTGTCGGAAGGCGTCGACGGCGGGCTCGGCGCGATCGAAGGCCGAGTGGGTCAGCGCGGTGAGCTCCCACGCGCGCACGCGCTCCGCGCTCGTGAGGACCTCCGAGTCGAGCGCGCGTGTCAGGTGTGGGAGCACCTGCTCGTACCGGCCGTCGAACCAGGCCTCCTCGGCGCGGGCAAGCTCCGGATGGGAGACAGCGGAGAGCGCGAACGCAGTGAGGGCGATGCAGATCGAAGACACCGGATTGAACGCTAGATGTGGTGGCTGTCCTCGGTCAAGAATGGGACCATGGATGGTCCGGTCGCCTTCGGGCGATACGTCTTGCTCGAACAACTCGCGCTCGGCGGGATGGCCGAGATCTTTCTTGCCAAGGCGGTGGGCGAGGCGGGGTTCGAGAAAGCGTTCGTCATCAAGCGGGTGCTCCCGCACCTGACGCTGGCGCACGGGTTCGTCGAGATGTTCCTCGACGAGGCGCGGATCGCCGCGCAGCTGAATCATCCGGGCATCGTCCAGATCTTCGATCTGGGGAAGCAGGACGGCGACTACTACTTCGCCATGGAGTACCTGGCCGGCGAAGACGTGGCGGCCATCGCCCACCGGTGCGAGGTGCAGGGGAGGCAGATACCGGTGGACGTGGCGGTGAAGGTCGCTTCGACCGTCGCCGAAGCGCTGCACTACGCCCACGGGTACCACACGCCGGATGGTCGGCACCTTGGGATCGTCCACCGGGACATCTCCCCGTCGAACCTCTTCATCACCTACCACGGCACCGTGAAGGTGCTGGACTTCGGCATTGCCCGCGCCGAGCAGCGGCTCCAGCAGACGCGCGCCGGTCACATCAAGGGCAAGGCCGCGTACATGGCGCCGGAGCAGGCCCGCGGCGAGCAGGTCGATGCGCGCGCGGATGTCTGGTCCCTGGGCGTGTGCCTGCACGAGATGCTCACCGGGCGCCGGCTGTTCCTGCGCGACAGCTCCGGAGAGACGCTCCTCGCCGTTCGCGAGGGCCCCATCCCGCGGCCGTGCGAGCTTCGCCCGGAGATCCCGCTCGAGCTGGATGCGTTGATCATGCAGGCGCTCGAACGGGACGTGAACCGCCGTTTTCCCAGCGCGGACGTCCTGCGCTCCGGACTCGATCGGTACCTCGCGGATCGCACGTACGTGCCGCAGACCGTTCAGCTCGGTCACTTCCTCAAAGACCTCTTCGGGGAGGAGCGGGCCCAGGCGCAGCTCCGGCGCGCCTCGGTCGCGTCAGGCCGGAACGCGGCGGAGGGGACCCAGGTCCTGGCAGGAGAGAAGTCCACGGCCCGGCGGGAACCCACCGTCGCGGCCCGTCCCGCGCGCCTGACGCCGCTGCAGTCGAAGAAGGTCGAGCTGCCGCCGTCCGCTCCACCTCTCCCCGAAGAGCCGCCGACCGCAGCGACCGTCGAGCAGGAGGTGCCAGACCGTCGCAAGCTCCTGCCCTTTTCGGCGGCCGCCGGGATCTTCGTGCTGATCGTCGCCGCAGGAGCGTCGCTCTGGGTCTCCACGCCGGAGCCGCCGTCGCTTCCGGTCGTCGCCGGGGCCGAGCCCGGGCGCGCGCCAGAGCAGCAGGCCCCCGAACCGGAGAAGACACCCGAATCGCCGCAGCGGGTCGTGCCGATGGAGCTCGCCGAAACGACCGCGCCGACGGGACCGGCGGTTCCGGCTCAGACTGCCGACCAGGCCCCGCAGGCCTCCCCGGCCGAGCCTGGTCCAGAGCAGAAGACCCGGAAGGCCGATTCGAAGCGTGCGGTGGCCAGCGCCACCCGGCTGCGGGAACGGCGCAAACAGGCTCAGCCCACGCGGGCGCCAGTTGCTCCTGCCCGGCTCTCGCTGCGCGCGAACGCGCCGGTCACCGCCTTCATTGGCGAACGCAATCTGGGCGCGCTGCCCGTCGAGGACGTGGAGCTGCCTCCCGGTTCGCACACGGTGAGGCTGACGAACCCGGAGCTGGGACTCTCGAGGACGACCCACGTCCGGCTCGAGAGCGGCAAGGCGGCCCAACGCGTGGTGACCTTCCGCAAGGGAAAGCTGAACGTGTCCGTCCAGCCGTGGGCGGACGTGTACGTCGACGGCGTCCTGGTGGGACAGACGCCCCTTGCAGCGCGCGAGCTGTGGGAGGGCTGGCACAAGGTGCGCCTGGTGAACCCGTCGGGAGAGAAGACCGTCACGGTGAAGATCGAGCCGGGCGAGACCCGTGTCGTGAAGGAGCAGCTCCCCTGAGGATGCGGTCCCCGGAGACGCCGGCGCGCTAGACCATGATGTCCCTGAGCGGGTTGGTGCTCCTCCCGGCGCCGCCACCCACCTCGGTCACGCCGGTGCCCGCCGCCTGAAGGACGGCAAGCAGCACGTCGCTCGTGTTCCGTCCCGACGTGCGGACGTGGAGCCCGGAGCGCAGCGCGCCCCCGGCGCGTCCCGCCACGAGGATCGGGTAGTCCGAGATGCCGTGGCTCAACCCCTCGTTGACGTCCGTGCTGCACAGCAACACCGAGTTGTCGAGCATGTTGCCCGCGCCCTCCGGCGTCGCCTTGAGGCGCTCCAGCAGGTACGCGAAGTTCTGCATGATGAACACCACGGTCTTGTGCATGTCCTCCTGACGCCCGGAGTTGTGGCTGAGGGCGTGCTGCTGGTCGGGCACGCCGACCATCGGGTAGGCCGTGGCACCGACCGAGCCCGAGAACTGGAAGCTCACCGCCCGGGTGAGATCGCAGGCAAACGCGACCGCCGTCAGGTTCGACATGGCCTGCGAGACCGCCTGGAGCTGCTCCTGACCGTTGACGTCCGTGTTCGCCAGGGTGACCGCGGCCGGCTTCGTACAAGAGGACGTGAGCTCTGGCGGAAGCGCCATGATCTGCTTCCGGATCTCGCTGATCGCGGTCAGGTGCGCGTCCAGACGCTGGCGGTCCGCCGCGCCGAGCCGCTGCTGCAGCCTCTTCGCGTCCTCGTTGACCCGGTCCAGAACGCTCACGCGGAGCTCCTGTCGCGGGTCGCTCGCGCTCGTCGGGTTGAAGCTGCCGAAGAGCTTGTTGAAGAGCCCGGCCGGGCTGAACTCCGGCGGAAGCGGCGTGTCGGCGTTCTTGTGCGAGATGTACTGGAGCGTGGGGCCTTCGTTCCTCGACAGCCGCCTGGAGATCGCGATCTGCATCGAGGGGAAGGTGGTGGTCTTGCCGATGGTTCCGGCGGCGACCTGGTCGATGGAGGGCCCGCCAAACTTCGACGAGTAGGGGGCCGTGCCCGGGACCTGGATCACCGGATAGCCGGACAGGATCGCGCCCGCACCATTGTGGTGGCCGCGGGAGTTCGGGGTCATCACCCTGCAGCCGGAGACGACCGTCACGTAGTCCTTCACGTTGGCGAACGGCCTGAGCTCGTCGGTGAGGGCCCAGTTCGAACCGGTGGTGGACGGGTTCCAGCGGTCGAGCCTCACGCCGTTGCCGAAGAAGAAGGTCACCAGGCGGCGGGGAATGGGGGTCCCCTGGGCCAGGGCCGTGCCGGTGGAGTCGAGCATCGCCTCCATCAGCGGCAGCGCCACGGTCGCGCCCATCCCACGGAGGATCGTCCTGCGGCTGAGTCGGAACGTCTTCACGGCTGCACCTCCTCCTTCGCGGCGAAGCGGAACGCATCGCTCGCCACGATCTCGACGAGCAGCTTCTTCATCTTGAACCCGGAGCTGGCGAATGCGGCGTGGGCCTCGAAAATGGGCTTCAGCTCGCCATCGGTCTCCACGTGACCCGTGGCTGCCCGGAACACGTTCTTCACGAAGCACTTCATGACCCGCTCATCCTCTCGCAGCAGCGCACCCAGGGACCGGGGGCCATCGAAGGGAGCCTTGTTGTCGTACGCGCTGAGCGGATCGATCGGCAGACCATGCTCCTCTTCGCGGTATCGCCCGAGCGCGTCGTAGTTCTCCAATCCGAGCCCCAGGGGATCCATCAGCACGTGGCAGCCCGCGCAGCCGGGATTGGCGACGTGCTCGGAGAGCCGTTGGCGCATGGTCTTCGGTGCGTCGTCCGTGCTCTCGGGGATGCTGGTGTCCACCTCGGGCGGCGGTGCGCCGATGGTCTGGCACAGCAGCGTCTCCCGAATGAACTTCCCTCGGAGGGTGGGCGCGGTTTCGGTGGTGTGGGCCTTCAGCGCCAGGAAACTGGCCTGGCCGAAGAGGCCGGCGCGCTTGGTCGACACCGGGAGGTCCACCCGCGCGAACCCGGTCTGGGGCGCGTCGGGCAGCCCGTAGAGCGCGGCGAGGTCCGCGTTCACGAACGTGTAGGGCGCGTCGAAGAGCTCCCGCACATCGGCGTCCCGGGTCCAGACGATGTCCTGGATGAACTGCTCCGTCTCCTGTCGCATCGCGTCCTTGAGCGCCTGGTCGAAGTCGGGGAACAGCGTCGTCTCCTTCTGCATCGAGGGGAACTCGCGCAGTCCGAGCATCTCGTCGAAGAAGGTCTGGATCGCGCCCTTCGCCTCGGGCTTCTCCATGAGCCGATGAGCGTGCGCGCGGACCTGGGCGGAATCCGTGAGCTCGCCCCGCTCTGCCGCCGCGAGCAGTTCGGCATCCGGGACGGTCCCGACGAGGAAGAAGGACATCCGGGTCGCCAGCTCGTAGTTCGTCAGGCGCAGACGCCCCGGGGCGTCCGGATCCGCCTCCCCCAGCTCGACCAGGTAGAGGAAGTTCGGCGACTGGAGCAGACCGGCGATGGCGAACTCGACACCGCGCTCGAAGGCGTTGTAGGCCTTTCCTGCCGCCTGGCCGATGGCGACCCACTCCCCCACTTCCTGCTCGGACAGCGGGCGTCGCCAGGCGCGGAGGCCGAAGTTGCGCACGACCTGGGAGAGGCACGCGGCATCGTCCGAGGTTGCAGCCTGACACGGGATGAGGGCCGCCCGGCGCTCGGCGTTCCCGAGCGCGAGCTGCGCCGCCTTCAGCGCCGACTCCTCGTACTTGCCGATGGCGTCGGGGGAGACCGAGATCTGCGAGGCTCCGATGGAGTCGTAGCCGTTGACGGCCGTGTCCGGCGGCGCGGTGACCACCGCCGCGGCCTCGGCGCCGAGAAGGTCGCGCACGGCGTTGCGGTACTGCCACTCGAGCAGCTTCCGCATGCGCAGCGGCACCGGCTCGAACGGTCCGACCTTCTCGTCGCCCGGCAGGAGGCCACCCGGCAACCCGTTGTCTTCACCCGTGCCGGCTGCACCGGGCCCCGTGAGGTTCTGCTCACTGTTGCCGAAACAGGCCGACAGCAACGCTGCGACCAGGACGGCGACCACATGTCCAAAGCGACGGGGGATCGGCATGCCCGGCCCCAAGCAATCGAGGGGCCATCACGTAAAAGAGCCAGAAGCTCTCTGATTCTCATGGGTTGGAGGGGTCGCGCGCCGCCGCAGCCGCGAGCAGCGCGCGCGCCTCCGTCTCACTGGAGCAGGTCCGCTCCAGGTGTCCCCTGAGAGGGACATCGGCGCGCGGTTCAGCTGGTCACACTGAAGTAGTGCGCGCCCGGGTGGTGCAGCACGATCGCCGACACGGATGCTTCGGGCTCCATCATGCAGCCGTCGGTGAGCTGCACGCCGATGTCTTCCGGCTTGAGCACGGCGAAGAGCTTCGCCTGGTCTTCGAGGTTGGGGCACGCGGGATATCCGAATGAGTAGCGCTTCCCGCTGTACTCGGCGCGGAACCGCTCGAGCATCGTCATGTCCGGACGATCCGGCGTCCCCCACATGCTGCGGATCTGCGTATGCAGCAGTTCCGCGAACGCCTCGGCGGTTTCCAGCGCCAGCGCCTGGACGCCGTGCATGCGGAGGAAGTCGCCGCGGTCCTTGAACCCATCCGCCAAAGCGCGAATGCCCGCACCGGCCGTGGTGACGAACATCGCCAGGTTGTCGCGCGGCTTCCCGTCAACCAGCGGCGCCACGAAGTCGGCGAGGGAGACACCGCCGTCCTTCTGCTGCCGCGGAAACTCGAACACGGTGAGCGGTGCCCCGGTCCTGCCGTCGAAAAGGTGGACGCGATTGCCTTCCGAGCCGGCCTTGAAGAACTGGAACATCGCGCGCGACTTCATTGCGCCTTCGCGCAGCTCCGCCTTGATTTCGTCGACCTGCGCCTTGAGCTTCAGGGCCTTCCGACCGTCCTCGGTCTCGCCCAGAGCCTTCTCCGCCCCGGTCTCCAGTACGCGCGCCGCGGATCCTTTCACGCCGAAGTGCCGCCCGTACAGCATGACCGGGTTCACGAACTTCCAGATCTGATCGAGCGGGGTGTTCGTCAGCACGTGCCGCTCGTAATCCGGCGGCTCGGGGATGCTCTCCGCAACGGGCACGGACGCAGGCCTTACCCCGGGGTTGGGTGCCGGCTTCGGCCGGTTCGCGTCCTCGTGCGCCAGCTTCTCCCGCCGCTCCACCAGCTGCGAGGCGAGCTTCTCCAGTCCGCCCGGCGCGACGATCTGCTTCGCCAGCTCCAGCCCGATCATCGCGTCCTGCGCATACGCCACGGTTCCGGCGTACGCCGGCGCGATGTTCCTGTCGACGAAGTTGCGAGACAGCGCCGCGCCGCCGACCAGCATGGGCAGCTTCACGCCCGCGCGCGAGAGATCCCCCGCGGTCGTCACCATCTGATGCGCGCTCTTCACCAACAGGCCCGACAGCCCCACCATGTCCGGGCTGTGCTCGCGCACGGCCTCCACCAGCTTCTCCGGCGGGACCTTGATCCCGAGGTTCACGACGTCGAAGCCGTTGTTGGCGAGGATGATCTCCACGAGGTTCTTGCCGATGTCGTGGACGTCGCCCTTCACGGTCGCGAGCAGCACCTTTCCGCGCGACGCGGCCTTCGCCTTCGACATGTGCGGCTCGAGGTGGGTCACCGCCGCCTTCATCGCCTCGGCGCTCTGGAGCACCTCCGCCACGATCAGCTCGTTGGCGGCGAAGAGCCGTCCCACCTCGTCCATGCCCTTCATCAGGGGCCCATTGATGATCGCCAGGGGCTCGTACTTCTTCAGCGCCTCGTCGAGATCGGGAGTCAACCCATCCCGGGTCCCCTCGACGATGTAGCGCGCGAGCCGCTCCTCCAGCGGCAACGTGCTCGCCGCGACCTTCGGCGGCCTGCGCTCGCGGAAGTGCGCGGCGAACGGGGTCAAGGGGTCGGCCCCCCGGTTGTAGAGGAGATCCTCGCACAGCGCGCGCTCCTCCGCCGGCAGCGACGGATAGCGCTCGAGCTTCTCCGAGTTCACCAGGGCCATGTCCAGGCCAGCCTGGGTGCAGTGGTAGAGGAAGGCGGAGTTCAGCACCTCGCGCCCCGCCGCGGGCAGGCCGAACGAGACGTTGGAGATGCCCAGCACGGTCTTGCACTGCGGGAAGCGCTGCTTGATCAGCCGCACGCCTTCGATCGTCTCGACCGCGCTGCCGACGTACTGCTGATCGCCTGACGCGCACGGGAACACGAGCGGGTCGAAGTACAGGTCCTCCGCCGCCAATCCGTATTTCCCGGTGAGAAGCTCGAAGGAGCGCTCGGCCACCTCCAGCTTCCGCTGGCGGGTCACGGCCATCCCGATCTCGTCGATGCAGCCCACCACCACCGCCGCGCCGAACTTGCGCGCCAGCGGCACCACCTTCTCGAACCGCTCCTCGCCATCCTCGAGGTTGATCGAGTTGATGATCGCCTTGCCCTGCGAGTACGTCAGGGCCATCGCGATCACCTTCTCGTCGGTCGAGTCGATCATCAAAGGCACCCGGACCTTCCTGGTCACGGCCTCGAGGAACTGCTGCAGGTCCTCGCGCTCGTCGCGATCGGGGTTCGCCAGGCAGATGTCGATCACCTGCGCGCCGCGCTTCACCTGCGCCCGGGCGATCTCCGCGGCGTCCTGGATCTGCCCGTTGACGATCAGCTCCTTGAACTTCCTCGAACCGATCACGTTCGTGCGCTCGCCCACGATCACGGGCCGCACGTCCTCGGTCACTTCGAGGTAGTCCACGCCTGACAAGGTGGAGCGCCGCTCCGCGCGCGAACGACGCGGGCGCTCCCCCTTCACCGCCCCGGCCATCGCCCGGACGTGCGCGGGCGTCGTCCCGCAACAGCCGCCCACCACGTTGAGCCATCCCTCGTGACAGAAGCGCGCGAGCGACCGCGCCAGCATCTCGGGCGTTTCCAGGTAGTGCCCGTTCTCGTCCGGAAGCCCTGCGTTGGGCACGCACGCCACCCGGAACCGGGTATGCGCCGCCAGCGAACGGACGTGGTCGGTCATGAACTCGGGACCGGTGGCGCAGTTGAGGCCGAGGTAGAGCAGCTCGGTGTGCTCCAGCGACGCGGCGAGCGCCTCCACCGACTGGCCGGCGAGCATGGTCCCCATCGGCTCGATCGTCCCGGACACGGCCACCGGGATCCGCACGCCGGTCCTCCTGAACGCCTCCTCGATCCCGAGCAGCGCGGCCTTCACGTTGCGGGTGTCCTGCGACGTCTCGACCAGCAGGTAGTCCGAGCCACCCTCGATCAATCCTGCGGCCTGGACCTCGAACGTCCGCACCAGCTCCTCGAAGGTCACGCCACCGGTGACGCTGATCGCCTTCGTGGTGGGGCCGATCGATCCGGCCACCCAGCAGTGGCGACCGTCCTTCTCGAACCGCTCCGCGGCCTTCCGCGCGATCCGCGCAGCCTGCGCGTTGATCTCGAACGCCTTGTCGGACAGGTCGTACTCGGCGAGCACCAGGGGCGTCGCCCCGAACGTGTTCGTCTCGGTCACGTCCGCGCCGGCCTCGAAGTACTGCGCGTGGATGTCCTCGATCACGTCCGGCCGGGTCAGGACCAGGTGCTCGTTGCACCCCTCGAACTCCGCGCCGCCGAAGTCCGCGGCCTTCAGATCCCGGTCCTGGATCAGGGTGCCCATCGCGCCATCCAGCACCAGCACCCGCTCGTCCAGCGCCTTCAGCAGCGCGTCCACGCGTTCCCTGCGCTCCCCAGTCATCGCTTCTCTCCTGTCAGCAGGAACACCCGGAACGGCGAAGCGCCGTCTCGCGCGTGTGTCGTCAGTTTCAGCCGGTTCAGGCCGGCGTCCTCGAGCGCGCGCTCCAGCGACTCGGGCTCGAAGCCGAGGTGCCGGTGTCCGAGCCGCTCCCGGACCCAGGTCTGGTCATGCGGCATCAGCTCGAGCACGACGACGCGCCCGCCCTTCTTCACGATCCGCACGGCCTCGGCGAGCACCGCGTTCGGGTCCTCCATGTGATGGAGGCTCTGCGAGATCACCACGAGATCCATCCGCCCATCCGGCAGGGACAGATGGTGCAGGTCCTCGCGCAGGAACCGGATGTTCTCGTGCTCCTCGCGACGCGCCCGCTCCCGCGCCTTTTCGAGCACGTCCTCGTTCGCGTCGATCGCGGTGACCTGCTTCGCCCACCGCGCCATCTCCACGGTCAGCACGCCGGTCCCGCATCCGAAATCCGCCACCTCCAGGGGAGGCAGCAACGACGAGAGCGCTGCGGCCCACAGGAACCACGACTGTCCGGGCTCGAGCAGCTTCTCGTTGAGCGCCTGGCGGTCCTCCCGCTGTCGGAGCAGGTCGGTCAGCCGGGCCACGTCACCGGCCTCGTCCGGCGACTCCTTCGCCAGCTGGACGAGCGGCCACCGCGGATCCTTCGGGTCAATGGCGAGCGAGTACCAGGTGAACCCGCCCTGCCGCTCCTCGCGGATGAGGTCGAGTCCCTTCAGCTTCCCGAGGTGGTGCGACACGGACGACTGCGCCACCCCCACGAGCGAGATGAGCTCCGACACGTTCAGCGGGGCCGCCGCCAACAAGCGGAGGATGCGGAGGCGCGTCGTATCCCCGAGCGCCCGGAATGATTGGCTGAGCTCCTCCATATCGGCGCATGCTCATATATCGATTCCGGCCCACCAAGACAAGGCTCGGCCCGGCAAGCGCCAGACGCGGGCGTCGTTCTCTCGGGCTGCGGGCGAGAAATTGAGCGGCCGATGGCTCGCCTGTTCGCTCCAGCGATGTCGGTCAGTCAGCGGGCCTGGAGCTTCAGCCGCTTCACGCCCACGCGCCCGAGTTCGTCCACGGACGTGGCGAACAACACGACCGTACCCGGCGCGAAGGGGCGGAGCACGGGGCCGTCCGGGTGGGGCTGGATGTACCCGCCCTCGGCGCGGAGTCGAACGTTCATGCCCGGCCGTGGGTCGACCCTGACGCGCGCGCCCTCGTCC
>JBAWAM010000227.1:0-2980 GCA_049589315.1 Myxococcaceae bacterium | reverse complement strand
GTCCACGCCCGGAATGGCGCGCCCCGCCTCGATGGCGCTCACGCTCTGCCGGGTGAGGGACGCGGCACCGGCGAGGGCGATCTGCGAAAGCCCGCGGGCTTCTCGAAGCTCTCGGACCCGGTTGGGCATGGGCTCATCCATGGAACGAATGCTTTACCAGCCGCCACGAATGCTTGTCATGGAGCGCGGACAGGGTCCTTCCGGCAACGTCCGATGTGATACGGAGCGCGCCGGAGGCTTGAAGGTCGATGGCTGCGAAAAAGAAGACCGTGTCCCGCGGACCGACGCCGAAGGTGCGGGAGCAGGCGCTGGCGGTACAGGAGCGGCTCTCCCGGGCGATCCCGGATCCCCACGTCGAGCTGAAGTTCGTCGATGCCTGGCAGCTCCTGATCGCCACGATCATGGCCGCGCAGAGCACGGACCGGATGGTGAACAAGGTCATGGTCGACGTCCTCGCGCGCTGGCCGGATCCGGCGAGCCTTGCCGCCGCGCCGCAGGAGCAGGTCGAAGAGGTCATCAAGTCCACCGGCTTCTTCCGCAACAAGGCGAAGGCCATCCGCGAGGCCAGCCGGGTCATCGTCGAGCGTTTCGGTGGGAAGGTCCCGCGGACGATCGACGAGCTGATGGAGCTGCCGGGCGTCGCGCGCAAGACCGCCAACGTGGTGCTGGGCGCGGCCTACGGAGTTTCCGCCGGGATCGCCGTCGACACCCACGCGGCGCGTGTGTCCCAGCGGCTGGCGCTCACGAAGGAGAAGGACCCGGTGAAGATCGAGGCCGCCCTCTGCGCGCTCTACCCGCACGAGGAGTGGACCGTGATGGGCCACCGGTTCGTGCTGCACGGCCGCTACGTGTGCACCGCAAAGACGCCGCGCTGCGAGGACTGTCCGCTCAATGAGCTCTGTCCCAGCCGCGAAGCGCCGCCGAAGGGGAAGTGGACCGACCGGGCGGACCGGATCGCGCTCGAGATGGATTCGCGCTCGGAGGGCTTCCCCCGGCTGAAACGCTCGAATCCACCCCGCAAGTGATGCCGAAGATGACGGTGACCGAGGGCGATCTCGACGTGCGCGTGTGGCCGGGCTTCATCGTCGGCGTGCAGCTCTAGCCGATCGCTCGAGCCTCCTCTCTGCCCTGGGTGAGCGTGCGATGGCCCGTTCTCTGCTCTCAAACGAGACTCGAGGACCACCTGTCCCGTTGCTCCAACTGCAGCCAGGCATGCGAATCCGGTCCCCTCCCCGGGTTGACCTGACATGAGACGCGCCCTTCCGCTGCAGCGCCTTCCGCCGGGTGTCGATCCGCTCCGCGGCCTCTCTGGTGAGGAGATTCCGGCGCGCGCGGAACGGTACGGCCCGAACGCCATCGTCGAGCGGGTGCGCCGCCCCTGGCGGGATCTGGTCCGCGACACCGCCCGCGACCCGATGATCTGGTTCCTGGTGGGAACGAGCGCGGTCTACTTCGCGCTGGGCGCAGCGAGGGACGCGGCGGGTCTGCTGATCGCCATCGTCCCGCTGATCGGAATGGACGCGTGGCTTCACCGACGTACCCAGGCCTCGCTGGCGGCGCTCGCCGGACAGCTCTCCCGGAAGGCCCGGGTGGTCCGGGACGGCGCCCTCGCCGAAGTCGACGCGCGGGACCTCGTCGTCGGCGATCTCGCAGTGATCGGCGCAGGTGAGCCCTTTCCGGCGGATGGGATCGTGCTGAGCGGCGCGGAGCTCCAGTCGGACGAGTCGGCGCTCACCGGTGAGTCCTGGCCCGTCCGGAAGCGCCCGCTCGACCCGTCCACGCTCTCCGGCACCGCGCCGATGGTCGAGGGCGATCACTGGGTCTACGCCGGCACGCGCCTGCTCACGGGCGAGGCGCGGATCCGGGTGGTCTTCACCGGAGAGGAGACGACCTACGGCGAGATCGTGCGGCTCGCGCAGAAGGGCTCGGGAGGGCGGACGCCCCTGCAATCCGCGGTGGGCGGGCTGGTGTCGCTCCTCGTCGTGGCGGCCGGGCTGCTCTGCGTCGCGCTCGCCCTGGTGCGATGGACCCAGGGCCACGGGGTCGTCGACGCGCTGGTGAGCGCCGCCACCCTGGCCGTGGCTGCGCTGCCCGAGGAGTTCCCGGTCGCGCTGACGTTCTTCCTCGGAGCGGGGGCCTACCGGCTGGCACGGAGGCGTGCGCTGGTTCGGCGGGCGGTGACCGTGGAGAACATCGGTCGCGTGTCGGTGATCTGTTCGGACAAGACCGGGACGCTCACCGAAGGAAGGCTCGCGCTGGCCGACCTGGTGCCCCACGCGGTGGAGGAACGGGAGCTGCTGCGCGTGGCCGCGCTGGCGTCTCGGCCCGAGGCAAAGGATCCGCTCGACACCGTCCTCACCGAGAGCGCACGGCGCCAGGGCATTCCCCTCTCACACGACGCAGTGGCCATCTTCCCGTTCACCGAGGACCGGCGGCGCGAGACGGCCGTGCTCTCCGCGGGCGCGGGTCGGCTCGAGTGTGTGACCAAGGGGGCGCCGGAGGTCATCCTCTCCCTGTGCACGCTCGACCCGGCGGAGCGGGCCATCTGGAGTGAACGCGTCTCCGAGCTGGCCGCGCGCGGGCGGAAGGTCGTGGCGGTGGCGCGACAGCCCCTCGAGCCGGGGGCGTGGCGCTGCGGCGAGCCCCTGTCCGGGTACGAGCTGCTCGGGCTGGTCGGGTGCGCGGACCCGATCCGCGAGGGCGTGCCCGAGGCCATAGCGGCCTGTCGGGCAGGTGGGATCCACGTGCTGATGGTGACCGGCGATCACCCGGTGACGGCGCGGGCGGTCGCGCGCGAGCTGGGGCTCGGTGGGCGCACGCCGCGCATCGCCACGGGAGAGGAGCTCGACGGCCTGCTCCAGTCGGGCGATGGCTTCGCGCTCCGGAAGCTCGACGTGATCGCCCGTGCGCTCCCCGCGCAGAAGCTGGCCCTTGTCCGCGCCCTCCAACGAGCGGGCGAGCTGGTGGCGGTGACCGGGGA
>JBAWAM010000226.1:0-1669 GCA_049589315.1 Myxococcaceae bacterium | reverse complement strand
AGCTCGACCTGCCGGAACTGCGCGCGGGTGACAAGGTCCTCACCGGGCCCCTGCGCCTGAGCTTCTCCCGCGAGGACCGTGTGGCGCTCACCGGCCAGAACGGCGCGGGGAAATCGACGCTGCTCGGCGCGCTGCTCGCGGCGATGCAGGTTCCACCGGACCGGGTTCTCTACGTTCCGCAGGAGCTCACGGTCGAAGAAGGTGCGGAGGCCCTGGGGGCGATTCGAAGTCTCCCCAAAGACGAGCGAGGCCGGATTCTCTCACTCGTCGCAGCGCTGGGACTGGACCCGGACGACCTGCGCAGCACCGATTCCCCCTCCCCCGGCGAGGCGCGCAAGCTGCTGATCGCGTCAGGCCTGGCGAGGCACGTTCAGGTCGTGGTGCTGGACGAGCCGACGAACCACCTGGACCTGCCCTCCATCGAGCGACTGGAGGCGGCGCTCGCGGCCTATCCGGGAGCGCTGCTGCTCGTCTCGCACGATGACGCGTTCACCGCGGCCTGCACGAGATCACGGTGGCATCTCGAAGACGGGCAACTGCACGTTCGCTGAGCAACGCGCGCACAAAAAAAAACGCGGAGGCCGTTGAGCCTCCGCGTTGGAACGTCATCCGCTTCGGGAGCGGCTCAGAACGTGTATTTCACCCGCGGGAAGATGGAGATCGCCGGGATGTTCGGCCCGACGACGTACCGCACCAGGGCGTCCGCGCCGATGGTGAAGTGGTCCATGTGCGTGGCGTACTCGAAGCCGATGCCACCGCCGATGTTGGCGCCTCCGGTGAAGCCGGCGACCGGCTCGGGGTCCAGCAGGGTGTACCCGGCCGCGATCTTCGGGGCGATGTAGAACCGGTCCACCACCGGGAACAGGTACGCCGCCGTGACGTCGAGGAACGCCATGGTGAAGTTGGAGCCCATCAGGCAGTCGTCGCCGCGGGGGCCGGGACCCGACCAGCAGTTCTGGGCGTTCGCACCGATGCCGAAGTGAACCCCCAGCGCGATGTTCTCAGTGAGGTCGTAGCCCACCCCGAGCTGCAGGTACGTCTGGGCGTTCGAGTACTGGTTGTCGCCGCCCAGGGTGAAGAACACGCCGACGTCGGTCTCGGTGAAGAAGCCGCGGCGAACCTCGAGGGCCACACCCTCGGACGGGGTCGCCGCCATGGCGAGCCCCGGTGCCAGGAAGAGGGCGAGAACCATCAGAACCTTGCGCAAAACAGCCTCCGAATACCTGAAGTTCATGAAGGATTACTCTTCACCGGCCGGCTTGAAGATCCACGGGAAGGTGACGGTCACGACGCCACCGCCCTTGGGCTCCGGGAACCGCCAACGGCGGATGCGGGCGAGCATGCAGGACTCGGTGGTGGCGTTGTTCAGCGAGGTCTCGCTGACGTTCGCGTCGGACACCGATCCGGCGGGGTCGATGGTGAAGAGCACCGCGACCTTACCGGACAGCGCCGGATCCTTGTTCAGCTCCTGCTCGTAGCAGTACTTGATCTCGTTCTGGTGGCGCCGGATGACCTTGGCGATCACGTCCTTGTCCAGACCGCCGATGACCGTGGTCTTGCCGGGGATGACGCGGGTCACGTCCTTGCCACGGCCACCGAGGTCGATGGAGCCGTAGCCACCCGCGCCACGACCGCCGCCCTTGGTGCCGAGTCCGCCGAGGCCGAGGCC
>JBAWAM010000225.1:0-2420 GCA_049589315.1 Myxococcaceae bacterium | reverse complement strand
GCGTGAGCGTCGAGAGGCTTCGCTCGCATTGGTTCTGCAGGCGACCATACTCCGAGTCCGGCGCAGTGAGCCTCAACAGCACGGTCCGATCTCTGGCGGGGACCACGTAGAGCAGGGTCCGCGCGTTCTCCGTCTCGAGCTCATACCGCGCGACCGTTCCCGCCGGGAGCGTGCCGGCGCGCGCGCTCACGAGCTCACCCGGAAGGCTCACACCGGAGCTCGAGCGGAGCTCCTCGAGCGTCTGTCGGAGGTGAGATTCCGCGACGGACGGCGGCTTGCCCGGAATCGACCGGAGCTCGAGACCTGAGCTGAAGAAGGCCACCGGCGGTGGTCCGGCCTCTTCGCGCTGGAGCTTCATCGATGCTGGCGGCTCGAAGCGCAGCCCGAGCACATCGCTTTCGTACCCGCGCGAGCAACCGGCGAGCGACAGCAGTCCGGCGATGACCAACGGAACTTGAAGGGAACGCACCGGCACAGCGTACCTCGGGCGCACGGCAGATTCCGCCCTGCCGAATAGATGGGCCGCTCCCGGGACCTGCTCGTTCGTGCGCGAACCGGGCAGTATGCTCGACCACGATGAGCGTATCAGGGCGAGGTGCGACAGCCGCGACGCTGCTCCTGAGCCTGCTGCTCATGTTGGGGGGATGCTCGGAGTCGAGCGTCGCGGTCGAACCGCCAGCGCGCGCTCCGGAGGTGGCCGTGACCGTGGACGTGCCGTCGCCGACGGCACCTGAGCGGAAGCGAGTCCCAGCCGTCCCCGAGCTGGAAGCCCGGCAGGTCGCTCGCGCTCTGAACGAGTTCGGGTTCCGCTTCTTCAAGGCCACTCGCGCGGAGACGAACGACGCCCTTTCTCCTCCGACGATCGCAGCGGTCTTTGGCCTCGCTCTGCCCGGCGCCCAGGGCGTCACCCGGACCGAACTGCGCCGTGCCTTCGGCGTGGAACTCCCCGACCCGGAGCTGCTCGCGATCTATCGCTCCATCCTCCACCGGGATGAGGACGGCTGTGAGCTGGATGCGGTCAACCGGGTCTTCCTGGACGAGAGCCTCGCGCTCGAACCCGCATACGCTCAGGTCGTCGAGGATGCGGCAGGGGCCGTGCTCGAGCGCTCGCCGTTGTCGCGCTCCCCTGAGGCCGCGCGGGAGCGCATCAATCACCTGATCGCGACCGACACGCGTGAGCGCATTCGAGAACTCCTTCCGGCGAAGAGCCTGGATGCGAGGACCCGTGCGGTGCTGGTGTCGACGCTGACCTTCACCGGACGTTGGGTGGAGACGTTCAAGGCATCGGCGACCTCCTCTCAGCCGTTCCGGCTGCTCTCGGGCGACACCGTGCAGGTCCCGATGATGAGCAAGATGTCGTTCGCGTCCTTCGCGCAGGTCGAGGAGGCGAAGCTACTGGAGCTGCCCTACGCATGCGGGGATCTGGCGATGGTCTTCATTCTCCCGGAGACCGGCGAGCCGACACCGCAGCTGGGCCCGACCACGCTGGGACTCGGTGGACTGGGGCGGCGGCATCCTTTGGTGGAGCCGAAGCCGGCGCAGCCGAAAGCCAACGTGAACGTGCTCAGCCCGAAGCGGGCACTCGAGCGCGTCGAGAAGGTCATCAACGCAGAGCGACTCGAAACGTGGTTGTCGCAGCTCCGGCAGCGCAGGGTGTTCGTGGAGCTCCCGCGCTTCTCCATCGGCGCCGGCGGGGGCCTGAATGGACCCATGCAGAAGCTGGGAGTGCACCGCGCGTTCACGCCTTC
Source organism: Myxococcaceae bacterium (assembly GCA_049589315.1). Lineage (GTDB taxonomy): Bacteria > Myxococcota > Myxococcia > Myxococcales > Myxococcaceae > JBAWAM01. The sequence goes on along the minus strand of JBAWAM010000225.1, from coordinate 672 downwards.
GGCCGACTTCTCCGGAATGGCCAGGGAGCCGCTCTGGATGACGCATGCGCTTCACCAGACGTCGATACGGGTCGACGAAGAAGGAACGGAGGCGGCGGCCGGTGCGGCGATCGTGTTCGGTGGCCGGGGCGGCACCTTTCCGGAGGCGCAGTTCATAGCGGATAGGCCGTTCTTGTTCCTGCTCCGCGATCAGCGCACCGGGACGATCCTTTTCCTGGGCCGCGTGGTCGATCCCTCCCACGGAGGATGATGGCAGGCAGCGCTCTGAGGCGCCGCACTCGCTCGAGAGAATGGCCGCCGAACCTTGTGCCGCAGAATGGCGGCGCACGCCGCGCCTCAGAGTGGAGCACGCGCTTCGCGCTGATTCTCCGGCACAAGAGCAGCGGGAGGTGCTCCCGGGGGAGGGGACCTGTGCAGATGGACCCTCGCCTGTGCCGCAGAATGCCAGCGCACCACGTGTCTCAGAGTGGAGCACGCGCCTCGCGCTGATTCTCCGGCACAAGCGTGACCGCGTCGTCGGAGCAGCGCCGAGTCGTCGAGGCGCTGGCGGAGGCTCGCGCGACCTACCGCATGGTGGACCGGCGCGCGCCACCTCGTCTAAGAACCCAGAGGCCCGACAGGATGGCGAGCGCCGCGAAGGACAGCGCGCCCGAGGTGCTCGAGCACCCGCCC
>JBAWAM010000224.1:0-2432 GCA_049589315.1 Myxococcaceae bacterium | reverse complement strand
GAAGCGAGGTAGCGGCGCAGCAGCCAGAACCACGCGAAGTAGCTGGCGAAGGACACCACCACGCCCTGGAACAGCACACTGCCGATGGCCATCGGAGTCAGCCGGACCTGACGGACCTGGCCAAAGGCGAAAGCAATCACCAGCAGCAGCAGGAAGGCGACGGCCAGCTGGTAGAACAACGTCAAGGAGGGCGGCGCTTCGGACAGCCGCGAGGTGCGCACCACGACGGTGGTCGCGCCCCAGGCCATGCCGGCGAGCACCGCCAACGCATCACCGAGGAGCATGCGCGAATCCATTTCGGCCAGGGACATGCCAGCGCCGAATCCGACCGCGATGCCTCCAAAGCACACCGCGATTCCGAGCCACTGCAGCAGTCGGAGCTGCTCACCCGGCAGCAGGAGGTGCAGGCCGACCGCGGAGAAGATCGGCGCGGTGTAGAGGAACACCGCCACGTGCGAGGCCGCGGTGTATTGCAGGCTGAGCGCGATGAGCAGGAACTCGGCGGCGAAGAGGGCTCCGGCGAGCAGGCCTGCGGGAAGGGTTCCCTGCCGAATCCCTTCCCAACCACCGCGCCAGCACATCAGCAGTCCCACCAGCAGGGCCGCGATGCCGGAGCGGGCGGAGGCCTGAACGATGGTCGCGATGTCCGGCGCGGCCAGCTTGATCGCAACCTGTTGCAGGCCCCAGAGCAGGCACAGGCCGATCATGAGTTGGAAGGAGAAGGCGTCGGCGCTGCGTCGCGGAGAGCTCACCGGCGGCGAATACGCTCGCGACCGGTGACATGCAACAGTCAGCGCGGGCGACACCGACGTTGCAGCAGGTTGCTTCAATGACAGTCTGCCGCGAACCGCTCTGAGTCACGGTCGCGGACCTGTACGGTCGCGCTGGGAGCGGCTGCTCCGATTCCACGAGGATGCAATGAAGATGCAATGGGTCGTTGTAACTGCCGTGGCGGCAATCGCCGCGACGGGGTGTGGCGTCCGTTCGGGATTCCTTCGCGACTCGGCGACGGTGAACGACTTCCAATACCGGATGGACGTGTCGGGGGTGCAGTACCTGCGGCAGGCGTCGGGATCGTCCAGCATCGGCTCCGTCCTGTGCGCCATCCCGCTGAACAACTCGCTGTACAAGACTGCAATGGCGAATCTGTACAACGACGCCAGGCTCCAGCCGAACGAAGTGCTGGTGAACTTCCGCGAGGACACCGGAATCACCTCGTATGTCGGCGTCTATTGCAACCAGAACCTGACCCTCTCGGCCGACGTCGTCCACCTGACCCCGACGGGCGCGATGGCTCCGGAGCAGGCCCTCCCGACGGTGCCGTAGTCAGGCCCGTCGTTCATGGACTGGCTGGAAAAGGGCGGTCCGGCTGGAAGTGGACCTTCGCAGCACCCTGACCGGGCTGGACCGACACGGTCGTTCCCTGAGATCCTCCCGGGGTCGCCATGAAGGGCCCCCTGTTCACATCGGAGCGCTGGTCCGCCCTCCAGGGCCTGATCGGCCGGGTCTCCCGCCCCCTCGGCCACCTGCGCTTTGCGTTCATGCCGTTCGGGCTGTTCGCGCTGATTGCCGTCGGGGTGCATGCCGCAGCGGACACCCTCGACGACCGGATTCTCTGGCTGGTCGATGGGGTCGACGGCGCACTGGATACGGTGCTCGGGGCGTGGTCGTTCACGGAGCCCGCCGTCCGCTGGATCGACCTCGAGGATCGGGTCCGGATCGCGCGCGCGGTCGCGTTGATCTGGGAGTTGCTGGTGGACGCATTGCTGGCGCTCCCTGCCTTCGGCTACCGCGAGTCGTTCGCGAGGCCGCTTCGGGGCTTCTCCGCGTTTCTCGGCACGGCGCCCCCGAAGGTGCGCGCGTTGTTCCGCGACGTGGTCCAGCGGCCCACCGTGCTCCGGGTGACCCGTCCGCTGGCAGCGGGTGCGATCGCGCTTGCGGGCGCCTGCGCGGTGGCGCGGATGCTCCAGGCTTCGATGTACCTGTCGACCCGGAGCTGGATCGGCGACGACGCCGCGGGGATCTTCGCGCGACTCCTGGCGCTCGCGGCGCTGGCCGGCGTGCTGATCACCTTCGGGCTCCGCGCGGTCCTGCGCAACCTGCAGCACGCGGACGAGATCGCGCGCGCGCACCCGAACGAGAAGTGGTTCCTCACCGCGGCGCGCGGGCTCCCTGGATCGGCGCTGATCGTCCCTCTCGCGATCGCGGCGCTGCTGGACGCCTCGCCCGTCCTGTCGTTCTTCCGCTGAGGACCCCGCGCCGTGTTCGTCCGTCGTCCGCAGGGTCTGTTCGAGTTCCTCATGGCCGCGCTGTGCCTGTGGGCGGCATGGCACCACACGCCGCTGGGGGCCGGGCTTCGACACGTCGCCGCGCAGGTCTTTGGCATTCGGAGCGATGCGCGCCCGCTGCTCGCGTACTACTCGGGCGGCGGC
>JBAWAM010000223.1:0-2796 GCA_049589315.1 Myxococcaceae bacterium | reverse complement strand
GCGCAGGGGCGATGGATCCGTGCGCGAGTGGCGCGTGTGCCTCGTACAGCACGACGCTGATCCAAAGGATCCGTCTCAGTATCCGGCTCCGTTCGGGGACACCGTTCGCGCTTTTACGGAGTGAACTCGTCAGCCACTCGGGGTTGTTGTAGAGCCGCACTGCGCACGAGTGGCGGGACTGGTTGTCCGGGATGCAGCGCTCTCACGGAGATTCATGAGCCTCCTTCTTGTCATCTTCATGACCGTGGTCGTCGTGAGCCGCAGGAAGCGGGGGAGCACCATCGTCGTGCCCACGGTGATTGGCACTCTCGCTCTGGTTGTGTCCGTCAGAAAGGCCATCTCCCTTCTCGAGGTCTACGGCCCCTTCGTCGACCTCAATCCCTCAGATCAGGCCACGGTCCTCGCGGCCGGAATCTCAGAGTGGATCAATGGGCTGGCGATCGAGATCCCGCTCCTCGTGGCCGCGTACTTCCTGGACCGATGGTTGCTGAGGCGTGGAGCTCTGCGGACCCAGTCCTCCGCTCCGCACGCTCCATAGGCCGCAATGCCCGTGGCTCTTGAGCCGGGCGCTCCACGAGAAAACGCTACGTGGCGAATCTCGCCCGTGGAGCGGCGTCGGCACGGGAAGACGTCAATCCGTGCGGTCGACGAGATTGGAAGCTCTGCGCGCGCCTGAGCGTTCTGGTAGACCGGCATCCAGGCACGAGTGGCGGAATTGGTAGACGCAGCGGACTTAAAATCCGCAGCCCCGAAGGGGGCGTCCGGGTTCGATTCCCGGCTCGTGCATCCCAACCCGCCAGACTCGCGCTCGAATGTCACGTTCAGTGCCGCGACGGGCCGCGCTTCATCCCGCTGATCACCGACGCGCGAGCGCTGGGAGGGACGCGGTTGAGAACCGCTGGAGTGACGACCCGCAGCACTGCGAGCTGAGCGGAGAGCGGCAGCGTCTTGATGTCCGTTACAAGCTTGTCGAGGTCACCGACCAGCTCGTGAACCTTGTTGCGAGGGGAGAACTCTACCTCCTGCAACCTCAGCTCCAGATCACCATCGCGACCGTTCCTCTTCTCCTTCTCATTCGACATCTCGGGTTCGTCTCCTCTCATTTGTTTGGGTGCATAGAGATCTACAATCGAGAGCGGGCGGACTGTCCGGATCGCCATCCGCCCGGCGCTCGGATTCCTGGGGGGCAAGCGAACCAGCCTTCCGCGAACCCGGCACAACGCGATACGGAATGGCTCCATGCGGATGACGCCTGCCGTCCGGGTTGCCCTCTCAATCAGCATCGCCACGGGCCTGTACGGCATCTCGTTCGGTGCCCTGTCCGTCGCGGCGGGGCTCGACTTCTGGCAAACGATGGCCCTGAGTCTGCTGCTCTTCAGCGGAGGCTCGCAGTTCGCCTTCGTTGGCGTGATCGGCGGGGCAGGGGCGGGCGTCGCGGCCACGAGCGCTGCCGCGCTGCTTGGGATTCGGAACGGCGTCTACGGCATGCAGCTCAACGCGCTGCTCCGTCCCCGTGGGTGGCACAAGCTCGCCGCGGCGCACCTCACGATCGACGAGTCCGCTGCCACGGCGACCGGCCAGTCGGACCCGGCCGAGCAGGCGCGCGGCTTCTGGGCAGCCGGCCTGGGTGTCTTCGTCCTCTGGAACGCGTTCACTGCCCTCGGCGCGGTGTTGGGCAATGCCGCGGGCGACCCGCGCAGGTGGGGACTCGATGGTGCGGCGGTCGCCGCCTTCCTGGGACTGCTGTGGCCTCGGCTCGAGCGGCGGGAGCCACAGGGCATCGCCGCAGTCTGTGCGCTCGCAACGCTGCTTGCGGTTCCGTTCGTGCCCAGCGGGATCCCCATCCTGGTCGCAGCAGCCGTCGCGGGCGTGATCGGCTGGTTCACGCATCGCCCCGTGCCCGAGGGCATGGCTCCAGACATCGAGCCCTACGACGAACCCTACAGCCGGCACGACGCGGACCACATGCCGCGTGGATCTGGCGAAGGTGGGAAGCCGTGAGCCTGTGGGGATGGATTCTGCTGGCCTGCGGCATCTCGTACGGCACCAAGCTGCTCGGCTATCTGGTCCCGGAAGCGCTGATGCGGCACCCTCGCATGTCGCGAGTAGCGGGGAGTCTCACCATTGGCCTGCTCACAGCGTTGACCTTGGTGAACACGTTCGTCAGCGGTAGAGGGCTCGTGATCGATGCTCGGGTCGGAGCCCTCGCGGCGGCGGCGCTTGCGCTGTGGCTTCGAGCGCCGTTCCTCCTCGTCGTGGTCGCGGGCTCTGCCGCGGCTGCACTGCTGCGGTGGGCTGGCTTCGACTGACTTCGTCGCAAGAATACGCAGCCTGTCCCCGGGCACGCCGACTGCAGTCCGGGGCGGCCATGCCATTCATCGCCCCACGATTGCGGCTCATTGTCCGCAGACTGTGTCTGGTCCTCGGACTCCTCCTGCTGCGCGTCAGCCTCGCCGCGGGATTCCTGCTGTATCGACGTCCGTATCTGCTCGACGCTTGGCGCTACCGCACGCCTCCGTCATCGCTCGCGATCCCGGTCGAAGGGATGGCGGCACGGAGCCTGCGGAGCACGTTCCTGGCGCCGCGAGATGGTGGCCGGCGAAAGCATCAGGGCGCGGATCTCTTCGCCGTCCGTGGGACGCGCGTGGTGTCTGCGTCCCACGGCGTGCTGGTGAAGGTCGGGACGGACAGCCTCGGCGGGAACGTCGTCACAGTGCTCGGCGAAGGCCCGGCGTTCTACTACTACGCGCACCTGGACGAATGGGCCCCCGGGCTGCGGCCCGGCGACCTCGTCAC
>JBAWAM010000222.1:0-9214 GCA_049589315.1 Myxococcaceae bacterium | reverse complement strand
CTTCGTGCACCTCGTGCCCGCGCAGCTCCAGCAGGTCGCGCATCGTGGCGCGCACGTCGACGTTGTCCTCGACGAGCAGCACGCGCAGCGGAGGTGCGACGGCGGCCGGGGCTGCGCGGGGGCGCGGATGGATCGCTGGCGGAGGTGCCAGGTCTGCCATCGGGAGGACCACCTCGAAGGTGCTTCCGCAGCCCAGCCCGTCGCTGAAGGCTTCAATCCGGCCGCCGTGCATCTCGGTGAGTTGCTTGACCAGGGTGAGCCCCAACCCGAGCCCGCCGAGCGCGCGGTCGGCCTTCGGCTCCTCCTGGACGAACATCTCGAAGATGCGGCCCAGCATCTCCCGACGGATCCCGATGCCGGTGTCCTCGACCCGCACGTGGAGCCGATCGCCCGCGACCGCCGCGCGGAGGGCGATGTGCCCCCCCGGCTCCGTGTACTTCGCCGCGTTCTGCAGCAGGTTCGCGATGATCTGCGCGAGCCTCGCCGGGTCCGCGTCGAGGACCACCGGGAGGTCGGGCACCTCGAGCTTCAGGGTGTGCCGCCGCTGCCGGATGAGCGGCTCGGTGAGGTGCACCGCCTGCTCCACCATGGTGGAGAGCTCGACCCGCTGGCGACGCAGCTCCACCTTGCCGCGGGTGATTCGGGACACGTCGAGCAGGTCGTCGAGCAGCCGGGTGACGTGGCGGATCTGCCGGTCCGCGGCGACCAGCGTCCGCTGGAGCACCTCGTCGGAGCCCGCCCGCTCGCGGCAGACCTCGAGCGAGTTCCGGATCGGGACCAGCGGATTGCGCAGCTCGTGCCCCAGCATCGCGAGGAACTCGTCCTTGCGTCGGTCGGTCTCTCGGAGGCGGTCGATCAGCGCCGTCCGCTCGATCGCGACCGCCAGTTGATCGCAGCCGATCTGCACCACTGCCAGGTCGTCCTCGAGCAGCGCCCGCCGTTTGCGGCTCCCCACCACCAGCACACCCAGCACCCGCTGAGGCGTGAGCAGGGAGACGCACACCAGCGTCCCGGCGCCCAGCTTCTCCGCGAGCGTCCTGGCCGCAGGGTCCGGCATCTCCGGGTCCATCACCCCGCGCATCCCGGTCTCGGCGACCGTTCCGATCCAGCCGATGCCAGCGCGCTGTTCACGGAGCTCCTCGGCGACGGTGTCCCGGATCCCCATCCAGGAGCGGAGGTGGAGCACGTCGCCCGCCTCGTCGAACAGGTAGGCCAGGTACATCTCCAGCCCGAGATGGGCGCCGAGCCGGCCGTAGAGTTCCTGGATGCGCGCCGCCGGGTCGGGCGTCACCAGCAGCTGGCTGGCCACCGTTCCTATCGTCTGCAGGCGCTCGTTGGTCCGGCGGAGGGCGCGCTCCACCTCCTCCTTCTCCGCGACCAGCCGGATCAGCTCCTCCGCGCGGGCGCTCAGCGCCTCGGCCAGCTTCCGGTCCCGCTCCGCCGCCTCCTCGAGGAGGCGCCGCTCGTATCGCTGCTGCGCCTCGGCGAGCGCGCGCGCGTGCTCACGCTTCTCCGCCTCCCGCAGCAGCTCCGCCTGCTTCTGCGCCTGGTCCCGCTTGCGGTGGAGGTCGATGAAGAACGCGACCTTCGACTTCAGGATCTCCGGGATGATCGGCTTGAACAGATAGTCGACCGCGCCCAGGGAATACCCCTCGAGGACCTGCGCCTCGGTCCGTCCGTACGCGGTGAGGAAGATGATCGGCGTCTGACGGGAGCGATCCCGGGCGCGGACGAGCTGCGCGGTGGCGTAGCCGTCGATGTCGGGCATCTGCACATCGAGCAGGATGACCGCGAAGTCCCGCTCCAGCAGCGCCCGGAGAGCCGCGGTGCCGGAGTCGGCCACCACGATGCGCGCTCCCGAGTCCGCCAGAAGCGCCTTCATCGACTCGAGGTTGTTCGGCGTGTCGTCGACGACGAGGATATCGACAGGCTCTGGCATCGGGCAGACCCCAACGGTCCCCCGCCACGCGCGAGCTCAGGCAGTGCCTTGTTTTTCGAATGTTCTGTGGGCGACGTTCCGACTCAGAAACGGTCCGGCACCAGCTCGGCGATGGGCGGGGCGACCTGGACGGTCTTGTTCGCGGGCGGGTGGGTCGGGATCACCAGGGTGAACCGGGAGCCCCGGCCGACCTCGCTGGAGACGCGCACCAGTCCACCGTGGCCGCCGACGAAGCTCTTCACGATGGCCAGGCCCAGCCCGGCGCCGCCGAACTCGCGGGTGGAGCTGTTGTCGACCTGGTAGAAGCTGTCGAAGATCTTCTCGAACTGGTCCGGCGGGATGCCCACGCCGGAGTCCTCGACGATGATCCGATAGCCCTCCGCGCCGAGCTCCGGCTGCGGACCCAGCTCCGACAGGTACAGCGACACCGTCCCGCCCGGGCCGGTGAACTTCACCGCATTCGCCAGCAGGTTCACCACGACCTGCTTCAGCTTGTCCCGATCCGCCTCGGCCCGGACCGCGGTGTCGCGGGGCGTCCGGGCGTTCAACTGCACGCCCTTCTTCGCCGCCTGGGGCGCCACGCTGGTGAGCGACGTCTGGATCACCTCGGCGACGTTGAGCGGCTCGAAGTTCAGGCGCAGCTTGCCGGCCTCGATCTGGCTGATGTCGAGGATCGACGAGATCAGCTTCAGCAGCGTCTCGCCCTTCTCCATGATGGTGCGGACGTATTCGGTCTGCTCCGGGTTGAGCGACCCGGCCAGGCCCTCCGCCAGCATCTCCGAGTAGCCGATGATCGAGGTGAGCGGGGTGCGCAGCTCGTGGCTCACGGTGGCGAGGAAGCTGGACTTGAGCCGGTCCAGCTCCTTGAGCCGCAGGTTCATCTCCTCGAGCTTGCGGTTGCGGGCCTCCAGCTCGCGGTTCGATTCGAGGGTGGTCTCGATGTGGAGCTGCGAGGTGAGGTAGGTCTTCTGCCCCGCCGCCACCAGGGTATCGAGGAGCTGGGCGAAGTGGGCCATGACCTTCGCCACGGTGCCCTCCGGCGCGCGCCGGATCTTCTCCATCAGCTTCGAGGCCTTGCCGACGTCGAAACCTTCGGCGATCTCGGTCAGCGTCAGCGGGAGCTTGTCCAGGTCATCCGGCGTGAACGGGCCGAAGACGATGCGGCCGAGCTGGTCGCCCTCCCACCGGATCGGCATGACCAGGTAGCGCAGCCCGGTGAAGCAGGGGACGGTGATCAGCCCCAGCGGCGGAAGCTCCGGGGTGTTCGGCGCCCGCGCCCCGTGGCTCTGGGAGACCGGACCGTCCTTCACCCGCGCGACCGTGGCCGTGCAGCGATGGCGCCCTTCGGCGAAGGAGAAGACGTACCCGCAGAAGTCGCCGTTGCCGACCTTGACGTCAGCCAGCTTCCCACCGCGCTCGTCGAAGACCTTGATCCCGACCTTGTAGAGCTCGACGAAGTTCTTCACCAGCTCGGTGAAGGTGCTCCCGTCGAGCATGTCGTTCAGGGTGAGGCGCCGCTGCAGCACCGACTCCCGCCGGCCCAGGCCGCCCTCCACCGCGCGGAGCGAGCTGCGGTTGTCGCCACTCATCGCGCACCTCCCGTCACAGCGCGGGCCGCCTTCGCCGCCGGGCCGAACTTCGCCTCCAGCGCCGTGCCCCTCACGTCCATGCTGCCGAAGATCTGGCCGAGGAATTCCTCCTCGGTCAGCCCGATGTTCCGGGAGAGCGAGGCCCGGCCTTCGATGCTCCGGAAGGCGAGCTGGAGGACGGAATAAAGCGTCTCCATCACGCCCTCTCCTCGGATGGCCACCGCGCCGATGACCGGCTCCCTCCCGCGCCGCCGGGTGTCCTGGATCTCCTCGTCCGACCTGGTGTCCGGGAGGTCGCGCTTGTTGTACTGGATCACGATCGGGACCTCGTTCGAATCCAGGTTGTTCTCGCGCATGTTCTCGTGCAGGTTCCGCCAGTACGCGTTGTTGTCGGCGGCTGCGCTCCTGCGGCTGTCGGCGATGAACGCCACGGCGTCCGCGTTCTGAAGTACGATCCGTCGGGTCGCGTTGTGGATCACCTGGCCGGGCACGGTGAAGAGCTTTACCTTCACCTTGAATCCATTCGCGGTGCTGAAGAACACCGGCAGGAGATCAAAGAACAAGGTCCGGTCGTCGTGGGTTTCGACCGTGAGCAACCTGCCTCGCACGTCCACGCTGGTCCGGGCGTGGATCATCTGCAGATTGGTCGTTTTTCCGGAGAGTCCGGGGCCGTAGTAGACGACCTTGACCGTGAGTTCGCGTTGCGCGTGGTTCAGTTGCACGGTGAATCGCCCGGCCGGTTGGCGGGGAGGGTTGAGGCAGCGCCCGGACGTAGCCCCGTTATAGAAGGACCGGAGGACCGGGTGAAGCCGGAGGAGGTCGAAAGAAGACACACATCGGCACAGAGGGCGGGAGAGCAGGCAGACGAAGGGGCCTGCAGAATGTGTGATTCACCCCCCTTGACCGAGCGGTTAGGATCAGGCCGTTCCACTGGAGGCCCAGGAGGGTTGGCGATGACGATGAAACAGGTCGACGAGATGAAGGACCCGCAGGCCGTGCCTCTCATGGAGGTGAACAGCCAGGATATCGTCGCGGCGCTGAAGTTCAGCCCCGCCACCGACGAAGACATGGCCATGGTGGCCAGCCTCCGTGCGAACTCCGAGCCGTGGGCGAGCCGCGGGGAGACGGCCGACGCAGCCCTCGAAGCGGTCACCAAGCTTCGGCCGTTCATCCAGATTGCCCGCCTGAATGGTTCGGTCATCGGCTACGTGACGATCGAGCGCGACGGCCCGGTGGCAGGCGCCGCGTACATGCGGAACATCGTGGTGAAGTCGGAACTCCGCCAGAAGAAGCTGGGGACCCAGCTCCTCAAGCACGCGATGCAGGTCGCCCGTGACGTGCACCGCCGCACCCTGGCGCTCCGCGTGGACCCGGCCAACGGTCCGGCGGTGAGCTTCTACCGCACCAACGGGTTCACCACGGTCGCCACGGTGGTCTCGAAGAAGTCCGGCAAGCTGCGCCTGCTGATGTCGCGCGAGCTGTAGGCCCCTCAGGAACGGCCCGCATCGAACCATTCCCGCAGGGCGTCGAGATCCCCCACCCGACGTGCCGGCGGCAGGCTGCGCAACAGGCTCCGACCGTATGAGCGGGCGTGCAGCCTGGGGTCCAGCACCGCGACCACGCCGCGATCCCTGCTGGAGCGGATGAGCCGGCCAAACCCCTGGCGCAGCGCAATGGCGGCCTCGGGGAGCTGGAACGCGCTGAACGGATCCTCCCCGCGCTCGCGAAGCAGCTCGATCCGCGCAGCGACCCGCGGGTCGGAGGGTGACCCGAACGGCAGCTTGTCGATGACCACCAGGGACAGCGCGTCGCCGGGGACGTCCACGCCCTCCCAGAAGCTGTGCGAGGCGAACAGGACCGACGGCTCGGCGCGGAACGCCTCGAGCAGCGCGGACTTCGGACGCTCTCCCTGCAGGAGGACCTGGTACGGGAGCCGGCCCCGCGCAGCGCGCCACGCCGCCTCCATGTTGCGCAGCGAGGTGAACAGCGCGAAGGCGCGCCCCCCGGTGATCTCCGCCAGCGCGACGAGCTCGTCGGCGACTGCTTCGGCGTAGTGCGGCGCGTTGGGATCCGGCAGGTGCGCGGGCGCGTAGAGCGCCGCCTGGTTCGGGTAGTCGAAGGGCGAGGCCACCGACACGGTCTCTGCCGAGGCGGTCTCCACCGATTCTTCCAGCCCGACCCGGCGGCGGAAGAAGTCGAAGCGGTTGCCCGCAGTCAACGTCGCGGAGGTGAAGACGATCGTATCGACCGATGCGTAGAGCGTCCGGCGCAGGTCCTCTCCCACCTCGATCGGCGCGGCGCGAAGGAACACGCCGCGGCCGCGCGCTTCGGCCCAGTACACGTGGCCGGGATCCTCCGAGCGGGTGATGTGCTCGAGCTGCTCGGCGATCTCCTCGCTTCGGCGGGACAGCGCGAGAAGCTCCGGCGAATCCTCCCGGCCGGTGGCGGCGCCGATCGAGGCGAGCACGTCGAGCACCTCGTCCAGCTCGGGCAGCTCCGCCAGCGTCCTCGGCGCCAGACGGACGGCCCCCTCCCGCTGAAGCCTGAGCCGCTGCGAGACGTCGCGGAAGAACCCCTCCGAGTGCCAGCGCAGCCGGGCAGCCAGCGCGCTCAGCGTGCCGCCGAGGGGATCCCCGGGGCCGAGCGCCCGCTGCGCGTCGCCGACGAAGTCCTCGAGGCGGAAGCTGGAGACCTGGACGCCGAAGTAGTCGCTGGCGATCTCCTCGAGCGCGTGCGCCTCGTCGAACACCACCGCCTCGTAGCGGGGGAGCACGCCCTCCCCCTTCGCGCCGGGCCGTGCCTTGAGGGCGAGGTCGGCGAAGAACAGGTGGTGGTTCACCACGAGCACGTCGCACGCCTCGGCTTCCCGGCGCATCCGGGTGACGAAGCAGGCCTCGTAGTGCGGGCAGCGCGAGCCAAGGCACTCCTCTGAGGTGGTCGACAGCTCGCGCCAGCCGGCGAAGTCCTCGGGGAGATCCAGCTCGGCGCGGTCGCCCGTCTGCGTCCTCTCCGCCCACGCCACCAGTCGGGGCCACAGCACCGCCTCCTCGGGACGGTCGAAGCTCGGGGCCGCCGCCTTCGCTTCGTAGCGGTGGAGGCAGAGGTAGTTGGACCGGCCCTTGAGGTAGGCCGCGTGGAACGGCAGGCCCAGCACGTCCCGCAGCAGCGGGATGTCCTTCCCGAAGATCTGCTCCTGGAGGTTCTTGGTGCCGGTGGAGATCACCACCCTCCGCCCGGACAGGATCGCCGGCACCAGGTAGGCGAGCGTCTTGCCCGTCCCGGTGCCCGCCTCGGCCAGGAGCACCTGGCGCGCTTCGAACGCACGCTCGACCGCCCGCGACACCTCGAGCTGCTCCGGGCGGTGCTCGAAGCCCGGCAACGCGGCCGCGAGCGCGCCTTCCGGACCGAGGATCCCGTCGACCGTGAGCAACGATTTCACGCAGCAAGCCCTATCGTTTCATCGCGCACAGCGCCAGTCGCACACCGGGCCCGGACGCGACAGTCGCTCGCGACGTCGGCCCCACAGACCCGGAGGGGCGGCACGCGTACCTTCCTGCTCCCTTTCCCCGAGGAGGCGACGTGGCCCTGGATGTCTTCAAGGAACGAGGCGTACCCATCGAAAAGCAGACCTTCGATTGGCACGACCTGGTCCCCAAGCCGATCAGCAAGCTCAACGACGATGCGTTCACGCGGGTGCGCATCATCCTGATGAACGGGATCGAGCAGCAGAAGAACCGGTTCATGCACCACCTGGCCCAGTTCTACGGTCCGCTCCGGATACCGCTCGCCCAGATCCGCCGGGCGGAACATCACCAACAGACCCTGGTGAACTGGCTGCTTCCTCCGGATCAATCGCCGCTGGAGACCACCATCGGCTACGAGCAGGTGGCGATCGAAGTCACCGCGATGGTCGCCCAGAACGAGCCGGATCCGTACCAGGCGCAGATCTACCGGTTCGGCCTGCTGGAGGACTTCGATCACCTGTACCGGTACTCGGCGCTGATGGATCGCATCGAGGGGAAGGACGCGAACAACATCCTCCAGTGCTACACGGACGTGGTCCCCGGCCGGCCCGCCTCGGTCGAACACCGCGCACCGGTGGACGACGTGCGAAACCCGTACGACCGGAAAGCGGCGGACCCGCTCACCAAGATCCACGCCCTCACCCTGGTCGGCGGCGAATACCAGGCGCGCGACTTCTACATGACCGTCGGCCCCATGTACGCGGACCCGGTCGGACGGCTGCTCTACGCGGAGATCGCCTCGATCGAAGAGCAGCACGTCACCCAATACGAGTCGCTCTGTGACCCGGACGAGACGCCGCTGGAGAAGCTGATGCTCTACGAGCTCACCGAGGTCTACAACTACGCGAGCTGCGTGAAGACGGAGACGAACCCGCGCATCAAGGACATCTGGCAGCGCTTCCTCGACTACGAGCTGGGCCACCTGCACTTCGCCATGGAGGTGTTCCGGCAGATCGAGAAGCGGGACCCGAAGGAGATCATCCCGGAGTCGATCCCCGAGACGTTCTCGTACACCTCGCAGCGCGACTACGTCCGCGACGTGCTCAAGAACGAAGCCCACCTCCGCGCGAAGGGTCCGGAGATCATCGACCCCCGCAAGATCTCTGAATCCGAGGCCACCGAGCGCTACCGCGCGATGCTGAACAGCAAGGGCTCGCCCTCCGACACTGTCGCCGAGGGCTGGCGTTGGCGGCCGGGCACGGAGTTGGTGATGGGACCGGGCGCGCTCCAGGAGATTTCCGCAAGGAGGCTGCAATGATGACGCCGACGAAGATGGGGATGAACCGCACCGGGATCCAGACCTCGCCGGTCGACGCAAAGAAGATGGAGCAAGGCGCCGAACAGCTCACGCCCGTCGAAGGCATGCCGCAGGATGGGGCCGGCATCCGCACGCGCATGCTGTTCGCGAAGCAGGCCGAGCCGATCGGCACCGTGCCTCCTCCCGTGAGCATGAAGGGCGCGGCGAAGACGGCGCTGCAGGCGCTGAAGGGGAACAAGCCCAACGTGTTCCTCGACTACCTCGGGGCGCGGCTCGCGTTCGAGCGGACCGGGACGCGGCTGTACGACGCGATCCTGATCAAGTTCGAGAGCGAAGGTGGCTGGGACGGAGGCCCGACCGCGGAGGAGCTTCGGCAGATCCGCGAAGAGGAACTTCAGCACTTCGAAATGTTGAGGGAGTGTATGCAGGACCTCGGCGCGGACCCCACCGCGATGACGCCGGCGGCGGACGTGGCCGCGGTCGCCGCGGAAGGCGTGATGAAGGTCGTGGTCGACTCGCGGATGAGCCTGGCCCAATCGATGGAGGGCATCCTCATCGCCGAGCTCGCCGACCACGACGGCTGGGACATGCTCGTCGCGCTGGCGGACTCGATGGGGAAGACCGACTTCTCCGAGCGCTTCCGCCAGGCGCTGGCCGAAGAGGACCGCCACCTCATGCTCGTCCGCGGCTGGCTGTCGCGGAGGATCGAGGCAGAAGCCACCCGCACCCTGGAGCCGGTCCAGCCGGTGAGCTGACCTTCAGGAGCGCCTCACATCCGGCCCAGCTGCCGGACGAAGAGGACGGCCATCGCCACGCTGGCCATCAGCAACACGCAAACGAGCAGGTACTGCCATCCCGGCGTGCGCCGCGCGTCGGGAGCCGCCGCCCGGGCCAGATCCGGGGC
>JBAWAM010000221.1:0-2008 GCA_049589315.1 Myxococcaceae bacterium | reverse complement strand
GGCTCGACGCGCACCCAGGCCGCCTCATGGCCGGACCCGGGAATGCCCGCCGATTTGTAGAACGCCGACCCATAGGTGGTCGATTCGACCACGGTGCAGATGCCCAGTCCCAGGTACACGCCCTGCGCCCGTTCCGCGCGCTGGCGCTCGCGGAACGCCGCGTAATCGATCGCCGCCAGGGCAGCCTCCAGCGTTTCCCGCGGCGTGATGTCGGCCAGCACCTCGCCCGTCGCCATCGTGTAGGGCAGGTCTTTCGCTTCCACCATGTTGAGCCGCCGCACCGCGACCGGATCGAGTTGAAGCTCGCGCGCGATGTTGTCCATGGTGCCCTCCATCACCCAGCTGGTGATGGACATCGGCGCGCGCATCGGGCCATTGCCGACCTTGTTCGACAGCAGGACCTTGACGTCGTAGCGGTAGTGCGCGATCTTGTACGGGCCCGTCAGGATCATCGCGACCACACGCGCCAGGTAGTGGCCCGGATAGAAGCTGTAGGCGCCGAAGTCCTCGACGATCTCCAGTTCCAGCGCCAGTACCCTGCCCTGGGCGTCCACCGCGGCGCGGGTGCGGCAGAAATCCTCACGCGCCTGGGACGAGGCCAGCAGGTTTTCCATGCGGTCCTCGCGCCAGCGCACCGGGCGCTTGAGGTGCCGCGCCAGCGCCGCCACGATGAGCTCTTCCCGGTACAGCGCGATCTTCTGGCCGAAGCCGCCGCCCACGTCGGGCGAAATCACCGTTACCTGCGACTCCGACAGCCGCAGCCGTCCGGCCCGCGTCGTGCGATACGGGTGCGGCACTTGCGTGCCGACGTGGAAGGTCAGGTGCTGCCGGCCCTCGTCCCACACGGCGATGCAGCCTCGGGTCTCGATCGGCAGGTGGGTCTGCCGATGCTGCGAGAAGACGCCCTCCACCACGCGATGGGCCTGGCGCATCTGAGTTTGCACATCGCCATGCGTGGCGTGCTGATGCGACAGCAGATTGGACGGCAGGGTTTCATCCACGCGCGGCGACTGCGCTTCCAATGCCTGCCACATCGTGGTCACCGCCGGCAACACCTCGTAGGTCACCGTCACCTGCTCGGCCGCGTCCTCGGCGGCGTAGCGGTCGCGCGCGATCACACAGGCGACCGGATCGCCCTGGAACCGCACCTTGTCGACCGGCAGCGTATCCATCTCCACCGGCTGCAGGCCTTCGATCGGCGGCGCCATCCGGTGCCGCGTGGTCCAGCCCGCCACGTCCTTGCCGGTAAAGATCGCGACCACACCCGGCATCTCCAGGGCGGCCTGGACTTCGATCGAGCCGATGCGCGCATGGGCGTGGGGCGAGCGCACGAAACAGGCGTGCAGCGCACCCGGAATGTCGATGTCGTCGATGTAGCGGCCGTGACCGGTCAGCAGCCGCTCGTCCTCCTTGCGCGCAACGTGCGAACCGATGTAGCGGTATTTCTCTTCAGCCATCGATTGCAGCCTCCCGCATGCGCGTCGCCGCCAGCCGGATGGCCGAGACGATGTTCTGGTAGCCGGTGCAGCGGCACAGGTTCCCGGAGAGCGCGTCGCGAATCTGTTCCTCGCTCGGGTCGGGGTTGTCCTTGAGAAAGGCCTCGAACGTCATCACGATGCCCGGCGTGCAGAAGCCGCACTGCAGGCCATGGGTCTCGTGCAACGCCTGCTGCAGCGGCGACAGCGCGCCGTGTTCGCCCACCGACTCGATGGTCGTGATTTCATGGCCTTCCATCTGGATCGCGTAGGTCAGGCAGGCCCGCGCCGGCCGGCCGTCGACCAGCACCGTGCAGGCGCCGCACACGCCGTGCTCGCATCCGACGTGGGTGCCGGTCAGGCCGCAGTCCTCGCGCAAGGCGTCCGAAAGCAGCTTGCGGGGCTGCGCGTCGAACTCGACGTTGCGCCCGTTCACGGTGAGGGTGATGCTCTGTTTTTCCATGGGTTCGCTATCCCTGCAACTGGCCCAGTGCGCGACCGAGCGCACCGGCGACCAGCGTCTGCGCCAGCTC
>JBAWAM010000220.1:0-3069 GCA_049589315.1 Myxococcaceae bacterium | reverse complement strand
CCCCCGGTGAATGGCGCGAAGGGCTACCACGAGAACTGCGACACGACGATTTGCCAGCCGAACCTCGAATGCATCCCGGACTCGGCCACGCGGTCGAGCTGCAAGACCTACTGCGACCCGGAGGCGCCCTTCTGCGCGCCGGGCGAGAAGTGCCACGCCTTCCCGGGCGATTGGTCGGGCCGCCAGTACGGGGTCTGCTACCCGGACACCGGCTTCCACGATCGCTGCGACGCGGACAACGACTGCCGCGCGGGTCAGCACTGCGTGCCCGACGACGATCCTTCGGCCGGCAACGGCTTCGCGTTGTTCTGCGCCTTCGCCCTCGAATCCGCGCCTGCGTCGGCGTCCGCGCTGACGCCGTGTGACGAGGACGCGGACTGTGGCAGTGGGGCGTGCCGTGCGGACCCGGAGGTCGGTGGCGCCCTGAGCTTCTGCTTCGGCGCGTGCCGGGAGGATGCGGACTGCAACGTGGGTGGGCGCCAGGGCGTCTGCGACGCGGACTTCCTCTTCTCGACCGAGTACGCAAAGGACGTGAAGGTCCGCGGGTGCCGTCCGCTCTGAAACCCGCCCGGGCCCGGTGTGGGACATGTGGGGGCGCGCGAACGTGTCTGGAGCCGTGTACCGTAGGCATGACAAATTGCGGTTCAGGACTCAGCTGCCGAGCGGAGGGTGCCCGGCTCTTGCGTCCATACGAGTCGACACAGAGTTTCCCAGCCTGCGTGCCTAGAGGGGCGCGCGACCATCAGAGGACCACTTGGCCACCAAAGCGCGAAGGGGCGGAGCAACGAAGAAGGCAGCAGCTTCCAGACCGACGAGGAAGGTCGAGCACGTCCGCTCGATCCCGGCGGACGTCGTGCTCGCGCCTCAGGCAGAAGTGCCCAGGCAGCTGGCCTCGCTCGAGCGCCAGCGCGCCCGCGTGCGCGAGATGAGCTGGATGGAGTTCGACCGCCTGGTGCAGGGGCTCGCCCGCGACATCCGCAAGCAGTTCAAGCCCGACGCGGTGGTCGGCGTCGCGCACGGCGGGGTGTTCGTCGGTGGCGCGGTGGCCAGCGCGCTCGGCGTGGAGTTCTTCCCGGTGCGCATCAGCCGCCGCAGCCGCGACAAGGGCTCGAGCGCCCCCGCCGGCAAGAAGGCGTCTTCGAAGACGAACCCGAAGATCAGCGGCGAGATGCCGAAGGAGCTGAAGGGACGGAGCGTGCTCGTCGTGGACGACGTCTCCTCCTCCGGCGACACACTCGAGCTCGCCAAGGAGCTTCTCGCGAAGGTCGGCGCAGGGGACGCGGCCACCGCGTGCCTCGTGTCCAAGGAGGAGGGCTATCAGCCCGACTTCCTCGCGATCACCGCGGAGGAGCTCATCGTGTTCCCCTGGGACTACGATCTCGTCGACGACAAGCGCTTCGGTCCGTGATCGCAGCACCGAAAAAGTCACGATTCTGTAACGCCCGCCCGCCCGCTGCTCGGCCGAGGTGACTGCGTTCGTGTTGCCGGTGCCGGAGTCGGCGCCGCAGTGGTACACGTCAACACAGTATGAACCTGTTCTCGCCCGACTCGTCCGATTCGTCCGGAACTCGCGGCCGCGTGCTGGTCGTCGATGACCAGCGGAACATGCGGGCCACCACCGCGATGCTCCTGCGCGCGGAGGGCTATACCGTCAGCGAGGCGGGCGGTGGCGACGAGGCCCTGAAGGCGCTGTCGGGGCAGTCGGTGGACGTGCTCCTCACCGACCTCAAGATGGAGCCGATGGATGGCCTCACGCTCCTCAAGAAGGGGCTGGAGGCCGCGCCGAACCTGCAGGTCATCGTGATGACCGCGTACGGCTCCATCGAGACCGCGGTCGAGGCGATGCGGGCCGGCGCGTACGACTACGTCACCAAGCCGTTCAAGGACGGCGAGCTCGTCCACCGCATCCAGAAGGCGTTCGAGCGCACCAAGCTGCTCAACGCGGTCAACATGTTCGCCGGCGAATTCAACAGCCGGCACGGACTCTCCGCGCTGGTGGGCCGCAGCGGGGCGATGCGCGAGCTGACCAACAAAATCGTCCGCGTCGCCCAGTCGGACGCCACCGTCCTGATCCAGGGCGAGAGCGGCACCGGCAAGGAGCTCGTGGCCCGGGCGCTCCATGCGCAGAGCCGGCGGAGTCAGAGCCCTTTCGTCCCGGTGAACTGCGCGGCGATCGCCGAAGGCCTGCTGGAGAGCGAGCTCTTCGGTCACGCCCGAGGGGCCTTCACCGGCGCGATCAAGGCGCGGCGTGGCCTCTTCGAGGAGGCCGACGGTGGCACGCTGTTCATCGACGAGGTCACCGAGACCAACGGCACCTTCCAGTCGAAGCTCCTGCGCGTGCTGCAGGAGCGCGAAGTCCGAAGGGTGGGCGAGTCGACCTCGATCAAGATCGACGTGCGCACCGTGGCGGCGACCAACCGGGAGATCGAGCAGGAGGTCGCGGAGAAGCGCTTCCGGCAGGACCTGTTCTATCGGTTGAACGTGGTGACCCTGATCGTGCCTCCCCTGCGCGATCGGCTCGAGGACGTGCCGCTGCTGGCCGAGCACTTCCTGGAGCGGGCGAACACGCGGTCCATTCGGAAGAAGCGGCTGTCGAGCGCGGCGGTCGAGCTCCTGATGACCTACAACTTCCCGGGGAACGTCCGAGAGTTGGAGAATCTGGTGGAGCAGGCGGCGGCCCTCTCCGAAAGCGACGAGCTCCTCCCCGAGGACTTCCCGCTGCGGCCAAGGAAGTCTGATCCGTTGCCAGCGGATGGGGCGGACGGAACAGGCGGCGGCGCCGGTACCGGTGTGCCGCGGGGCCCCTCCCTGGCGGATGCCGTGCTGGAGGCAGAGCGCCGGGCAATCCTCGCCGCGATTGAAAGAAACCCCAGGGATCTCGCGGCAGTAGCCGACGAGCTGGGCGTCTCCTCGACGACGCTCTGGCGGAAGATGAAGCGGCTTGGCATCAAGCCACAGGGTACGGTGTAGCCTCGCTCCGTCGACTGTCATTCTCGAAATTATCTAACCCACTGGAAACAGTGGGTTTTTTCATAAGCGAAATGGATTTGCAGCCCTGCAATGTCGAAC
>JBAWAM010000219.1:0-5020 GCA_049589315.1 Myxococcaceae bacterium | reverse complement strand
GGCGATCTCCGACAGTCGCCTCCGCGATGGCGCTCAGCGGCACTGCGCCGCCACGACGAACCACCGGGAGGAGGCGGGAGATGAGCTGGCGGACCGGCTCACGCATGTCGGGAGTGTGTCTCGTTTGAGCTTTGGCTGCCTTCCGGGGGGCGGCCGCCACAGGCTCACGCAGGTCCGGAGTCTTCCGCACCGAAGGCTGACGCACGGCCGTCTTCGCTCGAGTCTGGACCGGAGCCTTCCTCCGCCACGAGGGTTCAATCTTCGGGGGGGGCGAGCGTGGCATGGCGCTGGGAGGACTCGTCTGGACCGGAGCCTTCCTCCGCCAGGAGGGTTCGATCTTCCGGGGGGGTGAATGTGGCATGGAGCTGGGAGGACTCGTCTGGACCGGAGCCTTCCTCCGCCAGGAGGGTTCGATCTTCCGGCGTGGCGAACGTGGCATGGAGCTCCGCGGTCGTGGCTGGGTGGGCATACCTTGAAGCTGTGGGCGCTCGCGCACGCTTCGCGCAACCCGGCACTCCGGGGAATGGCCGATCGCTCGCTGCTGTCCCGGTTGGCATTCGCCGCACGCCGTCCAAACGTTCAGTACAGGGAGTGAAAGAAGGTGGCGAAATGGCCGCGAAGGCGGGCGACAGCAGCCGGGGCTTTCTCGAGGGAATCACCAACCTCGTCGAGAAGCTGGCGGAGCTCGCGGAGAAAGGCGAGCAGCTCCAACGCTCGGGAGAGTTCACCAAAGACGACGATCCCGAGAAGAAGCTCAAGGGCGTCTTCGGGCTGAACGTGCGAATCGGCGGCGCCGCTCCCGGCCAGCGGAGCAGCATTCCGCGCGTACAACCCTTCGGCAACATCCGCCGTGATCAGCAGACGGGCAAAGCCGTCGTCCAACCGATCCGCGAGCCCCTGGTGGACGTCTTCGAAGAGGGGCCGGACGTGCTGGTCGTCGCCGAGCTGCCGGGAATGGACACAGCGGACCTGAAGCTGGACCTGGCCGGGGACGTCCTGACCCTGCACGCCGAGCGCGGGCAGCTCAAGTACCACAAGGAGGTGTTGCTGCCGAAGCGCTTCTCCCGGGAGCAGATGCACACGTCCTGCCGCAATGGCGTCCTCGAGATCCGACTCACCGCCGGCGAGGAGCCATCGCCGTGAGCGTCGAGACCACGGAGCGAACGCTGACGTTGCGCGTGGCGGAGGCCCCCGGCAAGGACCAGGGCCGGGGCCTCGCGCGCCTGGACCCGGCCGACATGCCACGGCTGGGGGTCCGGATCGGGGACATCCTCTCCGTCTCCGGGAAGCGCCGCACGGTGGCCAAGGTGATGCCCGCCTATGCGGAGGCGCGCGGGCGAGGCATCGTCCAGATCGACGGGGTCACCCGCGCGAACGCAGGCGTACAGCTGGACGAGCCGGTGAAGCTGTCCCCGGCTCCGGTGCGGCGCGCCGAGCAGCTCGTGCTCGCGCCACTCGAGTTCACCCTCACGCAGCGAGACATGGCGTACATCGGCACGCTGCTCGATGGCCTGCCGGTGCTGGCGGGAGACCGGGTGCGGGCACTGCTGTTCGGCAGCCGCTCGGCAGACTTCAGGGTCGTCCGGACGCTGCCTTCGGGCGTGGTCGTCATCACGCCGAACACCACGCTCCGGATCGAAAGGGGGCAACCGGGGCAAGAGAAGGAGAAGCCGGAGCAACGCCACGCCGTCAGCTACGAGGACGTCGGCGGGTTGAAGCGCGAGCTGGGCCGGATTCGCGAGATCGTCGAGCTGCCGCTTCGCTACCCGGAGGTGTTCGAGCGACTCGGAATCGACGCGCCGAAGGGGGTGCTGCTGTACGGCCCTCCGGGCTGCGGCAAGACGCTCATCGCCCGGGCGGTGGCCAACGAGACCGCGGCCGCGTTCTTCACCATCACCGGCCCGGAGATCATGCACAAGTTCTACGGCGAGAGTGAGGCCCACCTGCGGCAGATCTTCGAGGAGGCCCAGCGGCAGGCGCCCGCGATCATCTTCGTCGACGAGATCGACGCCATCGCCCCCCGGCGCGAGAACGCGCAGGGCGAAGTGGAGAAGCGGGTCGTGGCACAGCTGCTCTCGCTGATGGACGGTCTCGCGGAGCGGCGCCACGTCATCGTCCTCGCCGCCACCAACATCCCCAACGTGCTGGACCCGGCACTCCGCCGGCCCGGGCGATTCGATCGGGAGATCGCCATCTCCATCCCCGACCGGACGGCGCGCCAGGAGATCCTCGCGATCCACAGCCGAGGCATGCCGCTGGCGCAGGACGTGGTCCTCGACCAACTGGCGGCGGTGACGCACGGCTACGTGGGCGCGGACCTGCAGGCGCTCTGCCGTGAGGCGGCCATGATCTGCCTGCGCCGGCTCATCCCCCGTATCGACTTCGCCACGGCCCAGATCCCGTACGACGAGCTGATGAAGCTCGAGGTGACGATGGCGGACTTCCAGACGGCCCTGCACGAGGTCGGCCCCTCCGCGATCCGCGAGGTGTTCGTGGAGACGCCCGACGTGCGCTGGCAGGACGTCGGGGGGCTGGGCCAGGTGAAGCAGCGGCTGATCGAGGCGGTGGAGTGGCCGCTGACGCACACGGACGTGTTCACCCGGGCCAGGGTCCACCCTCCGAAGGGAGTGCTCCTGAGTGGCCCTCCCGGCTGCGGCAAGACGCTGATGGCCAAGGCCGCCGCGCGCGAGACGCAGGTCAACTTCATCTCCGTCAAAGGCCCGGCGCTGCTGAGCAAGTTCGTCGGCGAGTCGGAGAAGGCGGTGCGCGAGATCTTCCAGAAGGCGCGGCAGGCGGCGCCGTGCATCCTGTTCTTCGACGAGATCGACTCGCTCGTGCCGACCCGCTCCTCCGGCGGTCTGGACGAGCGCGTGTCGGAACGCGTGGTCAGCCAGTTCCTGGCGGAGATGGACGGCATCGAGGAGTTGAATGGTGTGCTGGTGCTGGCCGCCACCAACCGGCCGGACATGCTCGATCCGGCGATGGTGCGACCCGGAAGGTTCGACCTCCTCGTCCAGGTCCCGCTCCCGGATCAGCAGGGGCGGCGCGAGATCTTCCAGGTCCACCTGCGCGGCAAGCCCGTGGCCGAAGGCCTGGATCTCGACGCGCTCGCGGCTGCGACCGAGTCCTTCTCCGGCGCGGACATCCAGGCCGTGTGCAACCAGGCCGCATGGAGCGCGGTGCGCCAGGTCATCTGCGGCCAGGGCGAGGACCTCATCATCACGACCGAGCGCCTGTTCGAGGCGATTCAGGCGCAGAAGAAGGAGCGCCTGGCATGAGCACGCTCGAACACGGCGCCGTGTACGTCTACTGCTTCACGCGGCCTGGTGCCCTCGGCGCCCTCTCGGTTCCCGGCGTCAGCGGCGCCACCGACGTGGAGACGCTGGAGCTGGGCGGGGTCGCCGCCGTCTTCAGCCCCCTCTGCATGGAGGAGTTCCTGGGGCCGGAGGGCGACGAGCACGCCCAGGACCTGGAGTGGGTGGCGCCTCGAGCGCTGCGGCACGAAGCGGTGGTCGAGGAGGTGATGCGCTTCTCGCCTGCGCTGCCCGTGAGCTTCGGGGCGGTCTTCTCCTCGCCGCGAGCGCTGTCGGAGGCGGTCCGCTCCCACGAGCGGCGCATCACCGAGTTCCTCGACGACATCGCCAACAAGGAGGAGTGGGCGGTCAAGATCTACGTTCACCGCCAGCGGCTGCGCGCTGACCTCGAGAGACAACCTGAGTTCCTCCAGCGCCAGGGGCCGCTGCCCGCGTCGGAGGGCGCCCGGTACCTCTACGAGAAGCGGCTCCACCGCGCGTTGGACGAGCGCGCTCGCGGTGAGGGAGGTCGCATTGCGGCGCGCATCCGCGACGAGCTCTCTCAGCTCGCCGTCGCGGAGCGCTCGTTGCGGCTCGCGGAGCGGGACGTGACCGGCAGGCAGGACGACATGGTGTCGAACTGCGCATTCCTGGCGCGGTCCGGAGAGGTGGAGGCGTTCCTCCGTCGCGTGGGGCAACTTTCGGAGGAGTACGAGCCGCGCGGGGTGACGGTGGAGGCGACCGGCCCGTGGCCGCCGTACAGCTTCTGTCCGAGCCTCGAGGTGCCGCCATGAAGCATCTGCTGTACGGCATCGCCCGGGCCGAGGCCGCCGCGCGGGCGCGACTTCCCGTCGGGTTGGACGAGGCACCGCTCAGCGCCGTGGAGCACGGCGAGCTGGCTGCGATCCTCGCGCCGGTGGAGGAGCCGCGGGAGGCCTCCGCCGGAATCGAGCATGCGGTGCAGTTCGCCCGGGTCGTCGAGCAACTCCACCGCCGTCTGCCGATCCTGCCCATGCGCTACGGCTGCTTCGTCCTTCAGCCGGCCCAGGCGGCCGAGCTGCTTCGAGAGCACGCCGCGCAGTTCTCCGAGGCGTTGGACCTGGTGGCGGGCCGGGAGGAGATGGGCATCCGGCTCCTGATCGAGCGGGAGCACACGCGCGCAGAGGCGACCTCGCCCAGCCCCACGGTGTCGAGCGGTCGCGCGTACCTCGCAGCCCGGCAGTCGTTCTACGCACAGCAGGCCCGCTCGCAGGAGCGCGCGCAGCAGCTCGCGGAGGAGGCGCGGACGGCGTTCAACGGGCTGTTCACGCGCTTCACGTGGGAGCACGTCCCCCGCCCCGAAGGGGACATGGTCTCACTGGCCTTCCTGGTCGAACGCGAGAAGGTGGCGGAGTTCCGGCGGGCCTTCCTCCGCTTCCAGCACGAACGCCAACCCCGCGCGATGTGCAGCGGACCCTGGCCGCCCTGGGGCTTCGTCACCGCGACCGAACTCGAACACCTGTTGGCCCGAAAGAAAGGATGACTTGCACCATGGCGACCGTCGCATCCAACACCGGAACCTCCTCCCTGGCCGACGTGATCGACCGGATCCTCGACAAGGGCATCGTGATCGATGCCTGGGTCAAGGTCTCGCTGGTCGGAATCGAGGTGATCTCGATCGAAGCGCGGGTCGTGATCGCGTCGGTCGAGACCTACCTCAAGTACGCCGATGCCATCGGCCTGACCAC
>JBAWAM010000218.1:0-1657 GCA_049589315.1 Myxococcaceae bacterium | reverse complement strand
GGCCTCCGCTGTGAGGAGCGCACCGGTCGCTGCATCGCGGCGCGCGGTTGCAACAACGACACGAACTGTCCCCCGCCGGGCTTTGATCCCGACGACTACTGCAACGTCACCGGCGTCGGCTGCCGCTGCGTGACCGAGACCAACGAAACCGGCTTCCCGGGGGTGTGCCGTCGCCGCCTCAACGTGTGCAGCGAGTGCACCGATGACAGCCAGTGCGGCAACGGCCCGACCTTCGATCCGAACGGTCGTTGCCTTGCGCTCCAGGGCGACACGAGCGCCGCGCTCCCCGACGGCGGCGTGCGCAAGTACTGCTTCAACACCCCGGCCGGGACCCAGTGCCCGTGCGGCATGGTCCTCTCGGGTGAGGGACTCTGCATACCCCAGAACCGGAGCTGCGAGGCCGTCGGCTGCGACATCGACAAGGACTGCCCCAGCGGCACCGTGTGCGACTCGGCCGCGTGCCTCTGCGAGCCCCGCTGCGTGTGGAACTTTGATCCCTCCGTCCAGGCGCTGAATCCGCCGGGCTGCTCGCCGGACCAGACCTGCTGGGTGGACAAGGCCAGCCTCGACCCGCTCTCGGTGTACTGGGGCGCCGGCCGCTGCGAGCCGCCCTGCGAGAGCGACGAGCAGTGCCAGACCCTGATGGGCGGCGACCAGCGGTACGTCTGCAAGGGCGAGAAGGTCGCCGGCGGCGAGTCCGGCAAGCGCTGCCGTCCCGCGGGCTGCATGGACGACTGGGAGTGCCCGGAGCCGGTTCCCGGTGCGCTCGAGCTCGGCTACTGCGATCGCAATACCTTCTCGTGCAAGAACGACTGCCGCACCGGCACCGACCCGGTGACCGGACAGCCTTTCGACGACTGCATCACCGGCTACAAGTGCGCGCCTGGTGCGGGCGGCGTGAACCGTTGCGTCCAGCAGACCTGCGTGGAGCTCGGTGGCGCCCGCGTGGCCTGCAACGCCGGTCAGTACTGCTGCGGTGAGGACAAGGACAGCGATGGCCTTGCCGACCCGTGCCCGACCAGCGGCATCGAGACGAACCTCTGCTACGACGCGCCGAGGCCGCCGTTCTGCACCACCTGTCAGAGCAACGACGACTGCATCCAGTACGCGAACCCCAGCGGCAGCCAACTCCCGCCGTTCTGCATCTACGGCGGTGACCGTCCGGGTGGCGGCCAGGGCTCGGGCGTGAACGTCTGCGCCATGGCGACCTACAACGACTTCACCACCGACGCGTTCGGCGTGCCGAAGGCGTTCAAAGGTTGCCCCGCCAAATACTCCGCCCAACAGATCAAGGTCGACTGCACCTCGAACGCCGAATGCGACCCGGCCGGCGCGCCGGGCACGGGCCGATGCGGTCCGGACCTGACCCGGACGCTCCCGGACGGCACCCACCCGAACGCGTGTCTCTGCACCGCGACCGGCGACGGCACCAGCCACGCCAACTGCCCGTTCGATCCGAACGATCCGACCAAGGTCCAGTCGTGGTGCCGCTTCGCACCGGCGATGGCTGAGACGCAGTGCATCCAGTCGGTGCTCTGCGTCCCGTCGGCCACCATCACGTACGGGCCGACGGATCAGTCCGGCTGCGGTCTGTAGCCAGCCCAGGCTGAACCGCTGAAACGACGACGGCCGGTCCCGGAGCACTGGGACCGGCCGT
>JBAWAM010000217.1:0-10854 GCA_049589315.1 Myxococcaceae bacterium | reverse complement strand
AAACCGAGGCCGGCGAGGATCTCCCGGGCCCGACCCTCCAGCGCGTAGCCGCCGAGCTCCTCGTACCGGGACTGCACTTCGCCGAAGCGCTCGATGATCTTCTCGAGCTGATCCGCCTGGTCGGGGTCGGCCATGGCGTGCTCGAGCATCTTCAGCTCGCGGGCGATGCTGGAGACGGGACCTGCTCCATCGAGCGTCTCCTCGACCACCGTCTTGCCGGACATCTCTCCGACGTCCTGGCGGAAGTAGCCGATGGTCACCCCGCGATCGACGGACACGCCGCCTTCGTCGGGCTCCTCCTCCTTCATGATGTAGCGGAAGAGGGTGGATTTGCCCGCGCCGTTCGGTCCCACCAGGCCAACCTTCTCGCCCTTGTGGATCGCCGCGGAGGCTCCGACGAAGAGGATCTGCTTCCCGTGTTGCGCGCCAATGTTGTCGAGACGAATCACGGCGCGACGTCTCGCACATGTGGCGCGGCGATGCCACACCCAGTCGTGAGCCCCCGCCAGGACGGCAGGCGACAGTGGCGCTCCGCAGACGGGCAGCTCGCCCGGGGACTACTCGATGAGCACGTCCGAATCAGCGACGATCACCGCCAGCTCGCTCTCGCAGTTCGAACCGAGTCTACGAGCACGCCGCATGGGCCGGCCACCCTGCAGCCGGGCGGCCGTCCAGAGGCGCCTCGACGCAGGTCGGTGTCCCTCCGGCTGTCGGTGCCCACCGTCAATCCAGTGGAGTCCTTCATCGACATCTCCGGCGTCGCGGAGCCGCGGGAGCCGGTCGCCCGGGTTCCGGTGGAGCGCCTCGACGTCGGCGCGTTCCTGATCCCCACCGAGTCACCCGAGGCGGATGGCACGCTCGAGTGGTCCTCCACGACGCTGGTGACAGTGGAGCTGAGCGCCGGGGGGCAGACCGGGTTCGGCTACTCCTATTCGGATGCTGCCGCTGCGGCCTTGGTCCACGGCCGGCTGCGTCCACTGATCGAGGGGGCCGACGTCTTCGAGCACGGCGCCGTGCTGGCGCGCATGCTGCGCCAGGTCCGGAACCTCGACCAGACCGGGCTGGTGGCCATGGCGCTGTCTGCAGTCGACGCGGCGTTCTGGGATTTGAAGGCGCGGCTGCTTGGAACCTCGCTCATGCGCCTGCTCGGCGTTTGCCGGCGAAGCGTCCCCATCTACGGCAGCGGAGGGTTCACCTCGTACAGCGTCGAGCATCTCGAGGCGCAGGTCGCGGGCTGGGTCGAAGAGGGCATCCCGCGGGTGAAGATGAAGGTGGGTGCCGACCCGGAGGCCGACCCGGAGCGGGTGGCCGCGGCGCGTCGGGCGATCGGCGAGGGCGTGGAGCTGTACGTGGACGCGAACGGCGCGTACGCGGAGAAGCAGGCGGTGTGGATGGCGGACCGGTTCGCCGAACAGCACGTGAGCTGGTTCGAGGAGCCTGTCTCGAGCGACGACCTCCCGGCGTTGGCGCGCATCCGGGCCGCGCTCCCCGAAGGCATGGAGCTGAGCGCGGGCGAATACGGGGACGGGTCCCGCTACTTCCTGCGGATGCTCCAGGCGCAGGCGGTGGACGTGCTCCAGGCGGACGCCACGCGGTGCCTGGGGATCACCGGACTGCTCGAAGCAGGCGCGATCGCCGACGCGTTCGAAGTTCCCATGTCCACCCACTGCGCGCCGTCCCTGCACCTGCACGCCGCCTGCGCTCTGCCCCGGTTCCGCCACCTCGAGTACTTCCACGACCACGCGCGCATCGAGCGGATGTTGTTCGACGGCTTCGTGGAGCCGCACGCGGGCACGTTGACTCCGGACCCTGAAGTGCCGGGGCTCGGCATCACCTTCAAGCGCCGGGACGCGGCGAGGTTCGAGGTGTGAAATGGAGACCCAGGTGCGCGAGCTCGAGGAAACGCTTCGCAGTCACGTGGACGGCGAGGTCCGCTTCGACGACGGCAGCCGCGCGCTGTATGCGACGGACGGCTCCAACTACCGGCAGGTCCCGATCGGCGTGGTGATTCCCCGCTCCGCCCGGGACGTGGTCGAGACCGTGCGTCTGTGCCACCGGTTCGGTGTGCCCGTGCTCTCGCGCGGGGGTGGCACCAGCCTCGCCGGGCAGGGCTGCAACGTCGCGGTGGTCATGGACCACTCGAAGTACTTCAACCGGCTGCTCGAGCTGGACGAGGAGCGCATGCGCGCGAGGGTCGAGCCGGGGATCGTCCTCGACCACCTGCGCCTGGCGACCACGCGGCACGGACTGACCTTCGGGCCGGACCCAGCGACGCATACGCACTGCACGCTCGGCGGGATGATCGGCAACAACTCCTGCGGAATGCACGCGCAGATGGCCGGGCGCACCGAGGAGAACGTGGAGGCGCTCGAGGTCCTCACCTATGACGGCGTGCGGATGAAGGTGGGCCCCACGCCCGTAGCCGAGCTGGAGAGGCTCTGTCGGGAGCCGGGCCGGGTGGGGGAGATCTATCGGGGGCTCCGGCAGCTCCGGGACAGGTATGCGCCGCTGATCCGCGAGCGCTATCCGAAGATCCCCCGACGCGTCTCGGGGTACAGCCTCGACGCGCTGTTGCCCGAGAACGGGTTCCACGTCGCCCGATCGCTGGTGGGGACCGAGTCCACCTGCGTGACGATCCTCGAAGCGACGCTGCGCCTGGTGAGGAATCCGCGGGCACGCACGCTGCTCGTGCTCGGGTTCCCCGACGTCTACGTTGCCGCCGAGCACGTCCCGGAGATCGTCGACGCGGGCTGCATCGCCCTCGAAGGCATCGACGATCGGCTGATCGAGGGGATGCGGAAGAAGAACCTGGATGTCGAGGACCTCCCGCTGTTGCCCGAAGGCCGCGGCTGGCTGATGGCAGAGTTCGGCGGCGACTCGCGCGCCGAGTCGGATGGCAAGGCGCGGGCCTGCATGGAGAAGCTGAAGCGGCTCGCCCATCCGCCCTCGATGTCGCTGTTCGACGACCCGAACCAGGAGGTGCTGCTGTGGGACGTTCGCGAGTCCGGCCTCGGCGCGACCGCGCGGATCCCCGGCGAGCCCGACACCTGGGAGGGCTGGGAGGACTCGGCCGTTCCCCCGGAGAAGCTCTCGGGATACCTCCGGGATCTCCGCGCGCTGCTCGACCGCTACGGCTATCGCTGCGCGCTCTACGGCCACTTCGGCCACGGCTGCGTGCACACCCGGATCGACTTCGACCTCCGAACCCGGGAGGGCGTGGCTCGATACCGCGCCTTCGTCCACGAAGCAGCGGACCTGGTGGTGTCGTACGGAGGTTCGCTCTCGGGTGAGCACGGCGATGGTCAGTCCCGCGCGGAGCTGCTCCCGAAGATGTTCGGCGAGGAGCTGGTCCACGCCTTCGCGGACTTCAAGGCGCTCTGGGATCCGCAGGGAATGATGAACCCACGCAAGATCGTCGACCCGTATCGCGTCGACGACAACCTGCGGCTCGGTCCGTCCTGGACGCCGCCGAAGCTCGAGACGCACTTCGCGTACCCGGAGGAGAACGGCGAGTTCGCCCGCGCCACCACCCGCTGCGTCGGCGTGGGCAACTGCCGACGCACCGAGGGCGGGGTGATGTGCCCGAGCTACATGGCCACACGCGAGGAGAAGCACTCCACCCGCGGTCGCGCACACCTCCTCTTCGAGATGCTCCGGGGCGATCCGCTGAAGGACGGATGGCAGAGCGAGGCGGTGAAGGACGCCCTCGACCTGTGCCTCGCCTGCAAGGGCTGCCTCTCCGACTGCCCGGTCAACGTGGACATGGCCACGTACAAGGCCGAGTTCCTCGCGCACTACTACGAGCACCACCGCCGGCCGCGGTCGGCGTATGCGTTCGGCGGGGTGATGTTCGCAGCGCGCCTGGCGAGCCTGGCGCCGTGGCTCGCGAACGCGATCACCCATGGGCGGGCGACGCGCGGCCTCTCGCGGGCGCTGGCTGGCATCGCGCCGCAGCGTGAGATCCCCCGGTTCGCGCCGCGGACGTTCCAACGCAGCTTCCATGCTCGGGGCCGTCGGCAGGCGCAGGGCAATGGCGCCGCCTCCGAGGTCCTCCTCTTCCCGGACACTTTCAACAACCACTTCCACCCCGAGGTCGCTGAGGCCGCAGCCGAGGTCCTCTCCGCAGCCGGCTTCCGGGTCACGGTGCCGAAGGGCTTCATCTGCTGCGGGCGCCCCCTGTACGACTTCGGCATGCTCGGCCTCGCGAAGCGGATGCTGGGAAGGACCATGGACCTGCTCGACGGACCGCTCGGCGACGGCACGCCCATCGTCGTCCTCGAGCCGAGCTGTGCGTCGGTGTTCCGCCACGAGCTGGGGCAGCTGCTTCCGGAAGACCCAAAAGCGGCGCAGCTCTCGAAGCAGGTGTTCGTGCTCAGCGAGTTCCTGGCAAAGCACGCGCCCGACTTTCGGCCCGAGCTGAGTGGTCGCGCGCTGGTGCAGCCGCATTGTCACCACCACGCGGTGATCGGGTTCGAGGACGAGCAGCGGCTGCTCGAGCAAATGGGATTGGACGTACACATCCCGGACGCCGGGTGCTGTGGGATGGCGGGCGCCTTCGGGTTCGAGCGGCAGCACTACGACGTCGCGATGGCCTGCGGCGAACGAAAGCTGCTGCCCGAGGTCCGCGCAGCGGATCCCGACACACGGGTGCTGGCGGACGGGTTCTCCTGCCGCGAGCAGATCCGCCAGGGTACGGGCCGCGAGCCCATTCACCTCGCCCAGGTGCTCCAGTCGGCGCTCGCGAGGAAGCGGGCGCCGAGCAGGGCGCGCACGCCTCGCAAGCGTCTACGGCCGCTGGTGCCCCTGATCGCAGCGAGCGGCCTGGTGGGCGGAGGTGTGGCGCTCTGGCGGTGGGAGGCGACTCATTGAGGGCCGTACCTACGTTCCCAGCATGGCGACGACCGTTGCGGACTACCTGCTTCACCGGCTCCGTCAGTGGGGCATCCGGCGCATCTACGGGTACCCCGGTGATGGCATCAACGGAATCATGGGCGCGTTGGGCCGCGCGAAGGGAGAGTTCCAGTTCATCCAGACGCGCCACGAGGAGATGGCCGCGTTCATGGCCTGCGCCCACGCGAAGTTCACGGGACAGGTCGGCGTGTGCCTGGCGACCTCGGGTCCCGGCGCGATCCACCTGCTGAACGGCCTCTATGATGCAAAGCTCGATCACCAGCCGGTGGTCGCCATCGTCGGGCAGCAGGCGCGGGCTGCGATGGGAGGCTCGTACCAGCAGGAGGTGGATCTGGTGAGCCTGTTCAAGGACGTGGCGCACGAATACGTCCACATGCTCTCGAAGGGCTCGCAGATCCGGCACCTCATCGACCGCGCCGTCCGCATCGCGCGCGCCGAGCGCACCGTGACCTGCATCGTCATCCCCAACGACATCCAGGACTCGGAGTACGAATCCCCGAAGCACGCTCACGGCACGGTCCACTCTGGCGTGGGGTACGCCGAGCCGCGCGTGGTGCCGCACGAACGGGAGCTGCGCGAGGCCGCGGACCTCCTCAACTCGGGGAAGCGGGTCGCCATGCTGGTGGGAGCGGGCGCGATGGAAGCCTCCACCGAGGTCGCGCAGGTGGCGGACGTCCTCGGCGCCGGTGTGGCCAAGGCGCTGCTGGGCAAGGCAGTGCTCCCCGATGATCTGCCGTACGTGACGGGATCGATCGGTCTGCTCGGCACGAGGCCGTCGTGGGACCTGATGGCCCACTGCGACACGCTGCTGATGGTCGGCACGTCCTTCCCGTACTCGGAGTTCCTGCCGGAGGAGGGCAAGGCGCGCGGCGTGCAGATCGACCTCGACGGCCGGATGCTCTCCATCCGCTATCCGATGGACGTCAACATGGTGGGGGACTCGAAGGAGACCCTGCAGGCGCTGTTGCCCCGGCTGCAGCGCAAGCAGGATCGCAGCTGGCGACAGCGGATCGAGGAGTCGGTCCGGGAGTGGTGGCAGGTGCTCGAGGGGCGGGCGATGATCGACGCCAACCCCATCAACCCGCAGCGCGTCTTCTGGGAGCTGTCGCCCCTGTTGCCGGACCGCGCGATCCTCGCCGCCGACTCCGGAAGTGCGGCGAACTGGTACGCGCGCGACGTGAAGATCCGCCCCGGAATGATGGCGTCCTTGTCGGGGAACCTCGCCACCATGGGCTGCGGCGTTCCCTACGGCATCGCTGCCAAATTCGCCTTCCCGGATCGGGTGGTCGTCGCGATGGTCGGTGACGGCGCGATGCAGATGAACGGCAGCAGCGAGCTCATCACCGTGGCGAAGTACTGGCGCGAGTGGCGCGACCCGCGCCTGGTCGTGCTGGTCCTCAACAACCGCGATCTCAACCAGGTGACCTGGGAGATGCGGGCGATGGAAGGGAACCCGAAGTACGAGGCCTCACAGGACATCCCGGACTTCCCCTACGCGCAGTACGCCGAGTCGCTCGGCCTTCGCGGGATCCGGGTGGACCGACCGGAGGACATTCGACCGGCATGGCAGCAGGCCTTCTCCAGCGACCGCCCGGTGGTGCTCGAGGCGTACACCGACCCGGACGTTCCGCCGCTTCCGCCCCACATCAGCTTCGATCAGGCGAAAGCCTTCCTGTCGTCGGTGATGAAGGGCGACGTGAACGCCGGCGGGTTCATCCGGCAGTCATTCAAGGAGATGGTGGAGACCGTTCGCCCGAAGAAGGGCGACTGATGGGGTGCTCCCGGAAGCACCTCATTTCCGAAGCTTCATCAGCGCAGCGGAATCCATCTCCCGGTCATACACGATGTAATAGAGGTTCTGCGCATCCGCGGCGAGGTCGCCCAAAAAGTCGTTCGGCTTCGCCTGGGTGTTGGTGAAGGTGAGCTGAGTGCCGAAGAACTTGCTCACGGCCGCGAGGGACGGTCCTCGATCGGACTGCTTCACGAGATAAACGTAGGAGGAGTCGAAGGCGATGCCGAGGCCGCTGACGTCTCTCGCGACCGTCTGCGGGAGGCTGAAGTAGGACCAGGTCGAGATCTTGCGGAGCTCAGACGTGAAGAGCGTGGTCCAGTAGAGCGTGCTGCCGTCGACCGCCAGATCGAACGGGCAGGTTTCTCTGGAGGCGATGAGGCGCGTCGCCCGGGTGAGCTTGTTCCACGCGCGGACCTTCCCCTCGCCAGCGTTGCAGCCGATTGCCGGATTCCCCAAGCCGATGTCGATCCAGTAGACGTTCGATCCGTCCACCGCGATCGCAGTCGCGTTGTCCTGACCGCTGGCGATGACCTCTGGCTCGAGGAAGATCCCGCCGTCCTTCGGGAAGCGGACGACGCGGTCCTTCTTAGTGAGGTACACGTGCGTCCCGTCGACCGCGATGCCCGGGTCGTAGATGTCGCCACCCAGGAGGTACTCGGGCTGCCCGCCCGCCAGTGGCGCCCGGGCGACTTGACCGAACGTGCCACCTTCCTGGACCACTGCGTAGACGTACTTATCGTCGAGCGCGAACTCCACAGAGAGCAACTTGCCTGGCGCGGAGAGGACGGTCTCGACCGCTCCGCCCGCCTTTGGGACGCGCCGGATGGCGGCCTCCGCCCGGTCAACGAAGTAGACGTGTGTGGCACTCAGGCGAATCGTCCCAGCGTCCTTCACCGAGGTGAGGAGTTGCGGCGTCGACGTGGTGACGAGCGCTTCCTTCGATTGCTGCAGGTCGGCGCTGGCGAGTGCCTCGGATTCGGACTGTTCGAGCCCGCATCCAACGAGGAGCGTTGCCGGGAGGAAAACTGCTGCGGTGAGGAGTTGGGAGTAGCGCATCGGACGTGCCTTTCGTTTCGGTTTTCCGAGGTGCGCCACCATCGCACATGCCCATGACGCAGTGCGCGATGGGCTATTCGGAGTGTCGAACAGTTCACGTCGGTTTGGATGCCTCGGAGGAGCTGTTCGGTGATCCCGACGGGCGCGCTGCTCGGGTGCGTTGTGACCGTCATCCGCGGCACGGTCATGCCACCGCCGCGCGGCTCTGCTGCAGGCGATCCGCTGGTAGCTCCGCTTCGAGAAGCCGCCAGGTGATCGGGATGGGCCGCTCGCCCCTATCGTGGTTGCCTGCACCGGTTGGGCTGGGCATAGCCAGGGACTCACAGCTCTATCGAGCACACCCCCACGGAGCACTGGCCCGAGCTGCACTGCGAGTCGTAGCTGCACTTCGCGCCGCCGTGCAGCACGCAGGCGCCCTCGACGCAGGCGTAGGGCCATTCACAGGTGGCATTGGTGGCGCAGGCCTTCCGCTCGTACGCGACGTCCGCCGACTGGCTCGTGCGGGCATTCGAGGGAGCGGGAACGGGAACTGCCGCCGCGCGCTGGGCGCAGCCGCCCGAGGTGAGCATCAGCAGGAGGGGCACCACGCGCCCCGGCTCTCGACCGCGCGCCATGGAGGCAAGCTTTGTCCCCTCGAAAAGATCAGCAAGTGGCGACGCGCCAATGCCCCTCCATGTCTCACACGGGCTCGTTCACCGGCTCCCCGTCGGCGTACAGGTCCCTGTACCGGGGCTCCTTCAGCTCCTCGAGCTCGTCGAAGCGGCGGTTGAGGACGACCTCGCCCCGCGCCAGCGTGCCCACGTCGATGTAGTCGGCCAGATAGTCGTGGGGAATGAACGTGCCCCGCTCGATCTGGAAGTGGGTCTCACCGATCCCCATCACGGTCCCGACGTATCTCCCATCGGCGCTGAACACGCGCATGCCCTCGCGCACCGGGTTCTCGTCCATGGTTGCCTCCGTCGAATCAGGTGTGCATCCATGACCCTGGCGGCAACGTCGCGCGCTTGTTCGGGCGTTCGCTCCTGGAGGTTCGCGGACTGATGCTGAGTACGCCTGATACCCAGCCACCAACGCCGTCCGAGGCCACGCTGCCGCAGGACCAGTTCTCACTGCTGGTCGACAGCGTGCAGGACTACGCAATCTTCATGCTGGATACCCACGGCGTCGTCCAGACGTGGAACCAGGGGGCGGAGCGCCTGAAGGGCTATCGCGCTTCGGAGATCATCGGGCAGCACTTCTCGAGGTTCTACCCCGAGGAGGAGCGTGCCCGCGGGAAGCCCGAGGCCGGTCTGCGGATCGCTGCCTTCGAGGGACGGTACGAGGACGAGGGCTGGCGCCTCCGGAAGGACGGGTCCGGGTTCTGGGCGAGCGTGGTCATCACCGCGATCCACGATCGGTTCGGACAGTTGATTGGCTTCGCCAAGATCACCCGCGATCTCACCGAGCGCGTGAAG
The DNA here is from genome assembly GCA_049589315.1 of Myxococcaceae bacterium. Lineage (GTDB taxonomy): Bacteria > Myxococcota > Myxococcia > Myxococcales > Myxococcaceae > JBAWAM01. Next base: position 1,641 of record JBAWAM010000217.1, on the reverse strand, counting down.
GCCGAGGAGCACGCCCGCCAGCTCGCCCGTGAAGAGGAGGCGCGTCGAGAGGCGCAGGCTTCGGAGCTCCGGCTGGGCTTCCTGGCGCAGGCCAGCAAGGCCCTGAGCGAGTCACTCGACTACGAGACGACGCTCAACACCGTCACCCGCCTGGCGGTGCCGCGCGTCGCAGACTGGTGCTGTGTCCGGCTCCTGCAGGGGGACGAGCTCAAGCTGATCGCGCTCGGTCACCCTGATCCCGAGAAGGCCGAGTACGCTCGCGAGATGATCCGCCGGTTCCCTGCGGACCCGGAGCAGGCAATCGGCGATTGGGGGGTCGTGCGCACGGGCGAACCCGCGTTCCTTCCGGTGATCACCGACGAGTCGCTCTCGAAGATGGTCCGCAGCCCCGAGCAGCTGACGATGATGCGGCAGCTGGGAGCCGCCTCAGCGATCATCGCCCCGCTCGTCGCGGTGGGGCGCACCCTGGGGACCCTCTCGCTCGTCCGCACGGATTCGAGCCGCCCGTTCTCTTCGCTCGACCTCTCCGTGGCCGTCGAGCTCGCCGGCCGGTGCGCGGTGGCCATCGACAACGCGCGCGTGCACCGGGAGCTCGAGGAGGCCCTCGCTCAGAAGGAGGCGGCATTGGGCGAGCGGGAGAGGCTGCTCGGCGAACTCGAGCTCGAGCGCGAGCGCCTGATGACCATCGTCCGCGAGATGCCCGCGGGGTTCGTGATGGCCGAGGCGCCGACGGGCAGGTTCGCGATCGTGAACGAGCAGGCCCGGCAGATGATCGGCACGACCGTCGGAGAGCACATCGGAGTGCACGGCCGGTACACCGCTCTGCAATCGGACGGGAAAGAGTACACGCGGGACGAATGGCCGCTCTCGCGCGCGCTCCATCGCGGCGAGTTCTCGGTGAGTGAGGAGGTCCAGATCGTCTGTCGCGACGGGACGCGGAAGACCCTGTTGCTCAATGCGGCGCCCATCCGGGACAGCCGGGGCCCTATCGTCGCGGCGGTCGCGACGTTCCAGGACATCACCGGCCGGAAGCACGCCGAGGAGCTGCTGGAGCGTCAGGCCCATTTCCGCGAGCAGTTCATCGGGATCCTCGGCCACGACCTGCGCAATCCCCTGAGCGCCATCTCCGTCGCCAGCCAGCTGCTGCTGCGCCAGGGGCTCCCCGAAACGCAGACCCGGTTGGTGTCGCGCATCGCCGCCAGTGCCGACCGCATGGTCGGGATGATCAGCGATTTGCTCGACCTCACGCGGGCGCGGCTGGGGGGAGGCATCCCGGTGACCCCGCGAATAGTGAACCTGCGCGACGTCTGCCGCCACGTGGTGGAGGAGCACGAGCTCGCCCACCCCGAGGGTGCCATCTCCTTCGACACCCACGGCAGCTTCTGGGGCGAGTGGGACCCGGACCGCATCGCGCAGGTGCTCTCGAACCTGGTCGGCAACGCGCTCGAGCATGGCTCGCAGGCCACGCCGGTGCGCGTGTCGCTGTCCGAAGCGGGCCCGGAGGCCGTGCGGTTCGCTGTCCACAACGAGGGACCCGCCATCCCGGCCGAGACCTTGCCCCTCCTGTTCGATCCGTTCCGCCGAGGCGCCCAGACGGGCAGCGGGAGGGGCTCGCGCGGGCTGGGACTGGGGCTCTACATC